>NZ_JAPWAG010000009.1:0-88673 GCF_041432775.1 Pauljensenia sp. 20925_1_34
CGGGGCGGAGCGGGCAGCCGACAGCTAGGCCGCCCGGCGCATCAAGGAGGCCGCCCGGCCCAGCAAGGCGCACAACCCCGCTCCGGCCTCATTCCCAAACTATCCACTCAAATCCGCCAAACTGCAGACCCATTGCCTCAGAATGACCGGTTTTCAGCGTTTTTTGCCGAATGGGTCTGCACTTTGGCGGCATCCCCTAAAATTGACAGCAGGTCGAAGGAGACACGATGGATACGCATACGATCCACACCATTGCTACGCATGCTCACACCGCCACGGGGGCCGACAGCACCAGGCGGCATGCCCTCGCCCAACGAGCAAAAACAGGCGACCTGGTGAGGATCGCTCCAGGCTACTACCTCGATACCGAGGCAATCACCACGCATCCTGCCCCGAACGTGGCCGTCGATCTGGCGCGACTGCTGGCCATTCAGCACAGGCACCCGCACCTGATCGCATCCGGCCCCACCGCCGCGTGGCTCCGGGACTTACCGCTTCTGCGCGAGCATCCACTGCACGTCACCACGACCTCGGACCATCACCCGCGTCCGGTCACGCTTCCCGAGATTCAGGCGGGCCTCCTCCATGTCCCAGCCGTCACGGTGCGCCCGCACCGACCGCGCGGCGGGCGATCGCCAGCCATGGTCCGCTGCGGCGGGGAGATCATCAGCGCAACCCTCGAGGACACAATCATTGAGTGTGCACTCACCCTCAAGCAGGAGGAGGCTTTTGTCGTAGCCTGCACCGGCTTGCATGAACTGGCACGATATCGGCGTTTCTATCGCGATGATTCCCGTCGGCGCGAGGAGAACAACCGGTCTCGATTGCTTCGTATCATCGGTTCCATAGGACCGCATACACCGGGAAGAACCTCTGCGCGCTGGGTGATCACACACGCGGACGCAGGGTGCGAGAGTGCGGGGGAATCGCGCTTGCTTTACCTGCTGGTGCGAGGTGGCCTGCAGGGGTTGGAAACTCAGTACCCGGTTTCAGCAGCAAATAAGTGGTACTTCATCGACATCGCACTGCCTGAGGCGCGCATCGGCATCGAGTTCGACGGCCGTGGCAAGTACGGTTCCGATGTTGACTCGGTCCACCGTTCCATCGAGGCCGAGGAGCGCCGCCAGCGCTTACTCGAAGCGCAGGGCTGGCGGATCCGCCGCTTCCGATGGGAGGCTCTCGCCCACCCCGAGGAAGTCATTGCACAGATCCGGGCGTTGCACGGCCGCAGCTAGTTCAGTCGTGCAAGGTTGAGCCTCAAACAGGCTCCGGGCATTGGGGCGCTGGGCACTGGGGCGCTGGGTGAGGTTTCCGCACGTCACCAGGGACGGGATCCGACCTAGGTCTGCGCATCGCATACTCCCACACCGCTTGGATACCCCCGCAGGGGTTCGTCCTTGCACCATTTGTCGCACTCGCAACCACAATCCGCCAAACTGCAGACCCATTGCCTCAAAATGACCGATTTTCGGCGTTTTTTGCCGAATCGGTCTGCACTTTGGCGACTACATCACCTCAAGTCGCGGCCTCACCGCCACCGAACAAGGGGCATTGCATCATTAGAGATCGAACACGCCGACGAAACGCCGATAGCCTGCTTCAAATGCGGCGAAACCCCGACCACAGCCGGTGCGGAGGGCACCGTAAGACCGGAGGGCACGGCTGCGGGGCCTGGCTGCAGCACCCAGGAGTGATGGCAGAGACACATACCCAAAATCTCGCACGTAATTTCCCTTGGTCAGTTTTTAATTAGCCCCACAAACGTTGCAATTCCAACGGTCTGAATTCAAAATTTGAAATAGTCGCGGGGGAATTAGGTGCGACATTTTTGGGGAACCATGCCGAGGCCAGGGCGGAGCGGGCAGCCGAAAGCTAGGCCGCCCGGCGCATCAAGGAGGCCAGCGACAGGTCCGCCCGGCCGACAGCGATTACGACTCGGCGACCTCAGGGCGCGACTCACCCGAAGGCTCCGCCCCAGCCTCGTCCACGGACACCGCGCCGCGCGGCTCGCGCAGGGCCAGGCCGCGGTATCGGTTGATGGCCGCGCCCACGTCGATGAGGCGCGGGCGCGCCAGGAACGCCGGGTAGGAGCGGGCCCCGAACTTGCAGACGGCGTCCAGGCCTTCGGAGGCGAGGCGACGGCCGAGCTTGGCCATGAGCTCGGGCATCGACTGCTTGCCGGCCATCTCCTCGAGGACGCCGCGCACGCACCAGGCGATGGCCTCGGCCTGCCCGGGGTCGACGACGCCGGCGACGTCGGAAATGTCGACGGCGGTGCGGTCGATGGTCAGCACGGACGTGCCCGAGGCCTTGGTGCGCGGGCGGTCCACGCGGGCCTTCGCGGCGGGTACGCGGGGTGCGGCCTCCCAGGAGGTTGGGGCGTCGGTGCGGGGGCGCGGCAGGTCGGCGACGACGGAGCGCGCCCGGGAGGTGACGTCGAGGCAGCGGTAGTTGTCCATCATGAGGACCCGGTCGGCGGCGTCGAGGAAGGCGCCGGAGCCGCCGACGACCATGATGAGGGAGACTCCGGCCTCGGTGAGGGAGGTGACGCGGTCGACGAGGGGCGTGATGGGTTCCTTCTCGGCGGCGACGAGGTCACGCATGCGCGTGTCGCGGATGAGGAGGTTGGTGGCGGAGGTGTCCTCGTCGATGAGGAGCGTGCGCGCGCCCAGCTCGAGGGATTCGATGATGGAGGCGGCCTGCGAGGTTGAGCCGGAGGCGTTCTCGGTGGAGAAAGACGTGGTGTCGGCCCCGCCGGGCAGGTGGGTGATGAACGGTGAGATGTCGACGCCGGTGACGGCTCGGCCGTCGGCGGCGCGCACCTTCGTGGCGGTGGGGTCGGTGGCGACGAGTTCGCGGCCGTCGCCGGGCACGTGCGCGTACACGCCCTGGGCGATGGCTTCGAGGAGCGTGGACTTGCCGTGGTAGCCGCCGCCCACGATGAGGGTCAGGCCCGGGGGGATCGCCATGCCGGACACCTCGCCGGCGTGCGGCAGGGTGACGGTGGCGCGCAGGGACTCGGGGGCGGCAAAGGCGACGACGCCGTCGCCGGCCAAGGGCGCTTCGGACACGCCGGAGCGGCGCGCAAGCATGGCCTCGTCGGCGACGAAGGACACCCACCCGCGCTCCTCGAGGATCCCCTGGAGGGCGCGGTAGTCCTCGTAGGCGGCGACGTGGCCGAGGAGGCGGGAGCGTTTGCGGGTCGTCGCAGAGTCCTCGGAGACGAAGTCGAAGCAGTCCATGACGATGTTGGGCACGTCCACGTCGAAGAGGCGGGCGGCGCTCTTGCCCAGGATCGTGCGGCCTCGCGCGGGGAGCTTGACCTGGAAGCGGACCTCGACACGGTCAGGCATGACGGTGGCGTAGGAGCGCTGGAGGATCAGGGCGCCGGCGCGGGCGATCGACACGTCGCGCGCGCCGCGGGCGCGGATAGCCTCGTCGAAGGCGCGGGCAATGAAGTCTGCGGCGGCCAGGCGGGCGTCGGACGAGGCCAGGGTGGCCTCGGGCAGTCCCATGGCCTCGGGGCGGGCCCAGGCTCGCAGGGATGAGGGCGGGGCGTAGGGGTCGGCCTGCACGTGGTCGATGGCGAGGGTGAAGTCGCCGTAATCCCAGGTGCCGAGGGTGTTTTTGTAGAAGCCGTAGGGTCGGCCGTCCGCGTGGCGGAGTTGGTCGAGCAGGTCAGCGTCGGTTCCGGAAATCGAGCGCGAGGGGGCTTCGTATCGGGGAGTCATGCCTTTAAGAATACAGGCGGAGCCTGCGGGAACGGGTCACCGTTCCCGCAGGCTCGCAGGTGTGATGAGTCGCGGCGCACGCGGCTCTCGGGAGCGCGCTCAGTCGAGGATGCCAACGATGATCGCCACGACAACGAGGAAGAATATGAAGCTCGTTGCGATGATCGTAACAACCTTCGCGGCCTTCGTGACGGTGAGGGTCGGAGATGGGGCACCCATCCGCTCGGCCTTCGAGTGATTGACAATTGCCCAGACCATCGCCGGGATCGTCAGAATGAGAGGCGCAACGAAGAAGCTCACCACCGCCAGGACCATCGCGAAGATCGCCTGGGTCCTCATGCTGTCGAATTCGCCGGACATCGCCGATGAGTACATCGGGGACCCATAGACAGGCTGGCCGTAGCCGCCCTGTCCGTAGCCCGGCTGGCCGTAGGCACCCTGTCCGTAGCCGCCCTGGCCGTAGCCCGGCTGTCCGTAGGCACCCTGGCCGTAGCCCGGCTGGCCGTACCCCGGCTGGCCGTAGGCACCCTGTCCGTAGCCCGGCTGGCCGTAGGCGCCCTGGCCGTACCCTGCATTAATGGCCTGGCCGTCAGGGGACTGCCCATACATAGAACCCGAAGCGTAGGGGTTAACGGGGTCGCTCACGATCGTCTCCACATGATGCCGTTGACTATGACGGACCACATCCTAGCAGCGAGGGAAGGAAAGGCGCGGGCCCGGGGAAACCAGACGTTTCCCCGGGCCCGCGCCTGTCAAGCGTCATCAGTGGGAGGATGCTGCCGCGCCGATAAGACCGAAGAGCAGGAAGAGCAGGAAGCCACCGACCATGAACACGATCTGAATGATCGCGCAAATCTTCGCGGTCGAACGAGCACCCTCCACGTCGCTCATCACGTCCATCGGGGCGCCGTACATCTGGGCATCCTGCACCAGCTTGTTACCCCAGATCCACATGCCACCAGAGAGGAAGAGGCCGCCAAACAAGAAGCTCAGGAACGACAGCAAGCGCACCGTCGACGCGTTCGAACGCAGACTCTGCACCGCCGGGTTCATGGCGTAGACGCCCGGCTGGCCGTAGGCCGCCTGGCCATAGCCCTGCTGGGGTGCTTGGCCGTATCCGGGCTGGCCGTAGGCCGCCTGGCCATAACCCTGCTGGGGTGCTTGGCCGTAGGGGCCCTGGTCGGCGGGGCCCTGCTGCATGTAGGGGTTAACAGGATCGCTCATGGGAAACTCCAAATGGATGTGTCGTAAATGCAGGATTCATCCTAGCGCACGACTCGCACGAATCAACGAGGCCGTGGCCAATTCCTCCTTGACGGGCAGGTGAGCGGCGGCCCGAGCACCATCCCCGGCCTCGCCTCAACGCGCCCCGGCCTCGTCCCGCGCGCACAAAACGGCGCGGGGGCCGGTTTCCCGACCCCCGCACCACCCGACAAACGGGCGCCACGTCACAGCATGCAGGACACGCAGCCCTCAACCGCCGTGCCCTCCAGGGCCATCTGGCGCAGACGCATGTAGTACAGGGTCTTAATACCCTTCCTCCACGCGTAGATGTAGGACTTGTTCAGGTCACGAGTCGTCACCGTATCCGGGTAGAACAGCGTCAGCGACAGGCCCTGGTCCACGTGCTGGGTGGCCACCGCGTAGGTGTCGATGATCTTCTCCGGGCCGATCTCGTACGCGTCCTGGTAGTACTCCAGGTTCTCGTTCGTCATGTACGGCGCCGGGTAGTAGACGCGGCCGATCTTGCCTTCCTTGCGGATCTCCACGCGGGAGACGATCGGGTGGATCGACGACGTCGAGTTGTTGATGTACGAGATGGAGCCCGTCGGAGGCACGGCCTGCAGGTTCTGGTTGTACATGCCGTACGTGGCGACGTCGGCCGCCAGGGCCTCCCAGTCCGCCTGGGTCGGGACCTTGATGGACGAGGCGGCGAGCAGCTCACGGCACTTGTCCGTGGTGGGAGCCCACTCCTCGTCAATGTACTTGCGGAAGAACTCGCCCGACGCGTACGCGGAGTCCTCGAAGCCCTCGAAACGCTCCCCGCGCTCGCGCGCGATTGTGCACGAGGCCTTGATGGCCTCGAACAGGACCGTCATGAAGTACATGTTCGTGAAGTCGAGGGCCTCCTCGGAACCGTAGTGCACGTGCTCGCGCGCCAGGTAACCGTGCAGGTTCATCTGGCCCAGGCCAATCGCGTGGCTCATCGCGTTGCCGCGCGCAATCGACGGGACCGAGCCGATGTCCGAGAGGTCCGAGACGGCCGTCAGGCCGCGGATCGCCATCTCGATCGTCTTCGAGAAGTCCGGGGAATCCATGGTCTTCGCGATATTGAGCGAACCCAGGTTGCAGGAGATGTCCTTGCCGACGTGCGAGTATGACAGGTCGTCGTTGTAGGTCGAGGCCTCGGACACCTGCAGGATCTCCGAGCACAGGTTCGACATGGTGATGCGCCCCTTGATCGGGTTCGCCTTGTTCACCGTGTCCTCGAAGACGATGTAGGGGTAGCCGGACTCGAACTGGATCTCCGCGATCGTCTGGAAGAAGCGACGAGCGTTGATCTTGCGCTTGTGGATGCGCCCGTCATCCACCATCTCGTGGTACTTCTCCGTCACCGAAATCTCGGAGAAGGGCACACCGTACACGCGCTCCACGTCGTAGGGGCTGAACAGGTACATGTCCTCGTTCTTGCGGGCCAGCTCGAACGTGATATCCGGGATGACGACGCCCAGGGACAGCGTCTTGATGCGGATCTTCTCGTCCGCGTTCTCACGCTTGGTGTCCAGGAACTGCATGATGTCCGGGTGGTGCGCGTGCAGGTATACGGCACCCGCGCCCTGACGCGCGCCCAGCTGGTTCGCGTAGGAGAAAGAGTCCTCGAGCAGCTTCATGACGGGCACGACGCCGCTGGACTGGTTCTGAATCTTCTTAATGGGGGCGCCCGACTCACGCAGGTTCGTCAGTTGCAGGGCGACGCCGCCGCCGCGCTTGGACAGCTGCAGCGCGGAGTTGATGCCGCGCGCGATCGACTCCATGTTGTCCTCGATGCGCAGCAGGAAGCAGGAGACCAGCTCGCCGCGCGCCGCCTTGCCGGCGTTGAGGAAGGTCGGGGTGGCCGGCTGGAAGCGGCCGCTCATGATCTCGTCAACGAAGCTGCGAGCCAGCTCGATGTCGCCGCGCGCCAGGTACAGGGACACCATGGCGACGCGGTCCTCGAAGCGCTCCAGGTAGCGCTTACCGTCGAAGGTCTTGAGCGTGTACGACGTGTAGTACTTGAACGCGCCCAGGAACGTCGGGAAGCGGAACTTGTGGGCGTAGGCCTGCTTGTACAGCTCCTTCACGTCCGCGAAGTCGTACTGGTCGAGCACATGCTGCTCGTAGTAGCCCTCATCCACCAGGTACTTCAGCTTCTCCTCAAGGTCGTGGAAGAACACCGTGTTCTGGTTGACGTGCTGGAGGAAGTACTGGCGAGCGGCCTTACGGTCCGCGTCGAACTGGATGTGTCCGTTCGCGTCGTACAGGTTAAGTTGCGCGTTCAGCGCGTGGTAGTCAAGCTCCGGCGAGGGAGCGTCCTCTACGCCTGTGTCGGTGTAGTTTTCTGCCAAAACTGTTCCAGTCCTTCGCGAACTCTGGAGACATCCTCGGGCGTACCGAGGAGCTCGAACTTATACATGTGGGGGACCCCCAGCTTGGCCGCGATGATGTCGCCCGCAATGCAGTAGGCCTTGCCGAAGTTAGTGTTGCCCGACGAAATGACGCCCCTGCACAGGGCCCGATTGTCAGGATTGTTGAGGAACTTGATGACCTGTTTGGGCACCGCTCCCTTGAGATTGCCGCCGCCGTAGGTGGGCACGATGAGCACGTACTCGTCGGTCACGCGCAGAGGTTCATCCTTGGGAAGCAGCGGAATCCGCGCGGCCGGGAAGCCGAGTTTTTCCACGAAACGGCGGGTATTGCCCGTCGCCGACGAGAAGTAGACGACGCTGCCCATAGTGTTCCTTCCGACTTGTCGAGACGGTGAGTTTCTAGTGTCTCACTGACGAGGCCTTGGCGGGGGCGCCTCGGTCGCGTGTCCCCGTGTGGGATGGTCGACGCCGCATCGGACCCGGTGTGCGCGCCTGTTTGCGGCTGGTGTGCTAGCGAGCAGATACGACCGTTTACGCTGGTCGCACAGCGTGTCACGCACGGCCACCCCGAGGGATTCCGCGCCGTTTGCGCGAGGGGACCACGGCCTCGTCAATGCCCGGTTATGCGAAAGCCCCGGCCGGGCGGCCGGGGCTTAGCGGCGCGACTCAGGCCGACATCGCCAGGGCTGCGGCGGCGATGGCCTTGATGCGGTCGGGGCGGAAGCCGGACCAGTGGTCCTCGCCGGCCACGACGACGGGGGCCTGCTGGTAGCCGAGGCCCTTAATGAAGGCGAGGGAGTCCGCGTCCTGGGTGACGTCGATCTTCTCGTAGGAGACGCCCTGCTTGTCGAGGGCGCGGTAGGTCGCGTCGCACTGGGGGCAGCGGGGCTTGGAGTAGACGGTGATCGACATGTTCGTGTCTCCTTGCGGCCTGGGGCCGGACGTTGCTTACCTAATTGGCTTTCTGGCGGCTCGTTCGCCGCGAACACCACAACACTACACCTTGGGGCCACCTGCGCAACCGACCCCTAGATGTTGTGTGCAACGCTCCTGGGGACAGCCAATGGGAACACCCTGTGGACAGAGCGGGCGGTCAGGATCACACCCGCCATTCGCGCACTTGTCGCCCCCCTGACGAAGGTCCCCTCAGATGCGCACAAACACGTGGGTTTATCGCTAACCCTGCGCCACCAGAGCACCCTCGCGCGGAGCCCCCACACCCCTGTGAGCACTGTGGACAGTGTCGTCACCAGCCTGTGCATAACCGCATGACAAACAGTCAATTTGTGACGAGCGCTACATCAATTCGAGAAGGCTTGGGCGTGTCGCACCCGCACATCTAGGGGTCGTTGGCAGACAAGTACCCCTAGATGTAGGGGTTGGGAGCCATTTCGGACAAATGCCTGAAATGCCGCGGAAAGCTGCGCGGGACGGGCTGCCTGGGGGCCAGGCGGGGCCTGGGGGCATGGGTAGGCGGCCCACTGCCGGGCCGCCAGCACCACGGGCCACCAGCCCGCCCCCGGCCGCCAGCACGCGGCCGCCGGACACAGGTCCGGCAGCCAGGAAACTTACAGCCCCAGGAACGCCTTGATTGCGGGCATCTCCCGCACGGCCTGAACCAGGCCGGCTCGGTAGGTGGCTTCGAGGCGCTCGCGCCGCGACTCGGTGTTGTTGATCCACAGGTTGTCGGGAGCGAACACGTAGGCCTGGCCTCGTTCCTCGAGTTCGAAGAGGAAGCGGCGTCCCGCGTTGTAGCGGTCGGTGCGCAGGGCGACGCCCTCGAAGACGGACGGGAATGAACGGTAGGCGGTGCGCAGGAGGGCGCCGACGCTGGCGGGCATGGGGTCTTTGACGAAGTCGCGGGGACGGGTGAGGACGACGAGGAGCTTGCGGTATCCCTCACGCAGGGGCTGGTCGAAGGGCAGACCTCCGTTGGGGCCGAGCGCGCCATCGACGTAGGTGTCGCCGTCGATTTCGACAGGCGGCATGAGGATGGGCAGCGTGGAGGAGGCTCGGATAATGGGTCCGAGCGTATCCAGGGTGCTCATTTCTTCCTTGGAGAACCAGCGTTCTTCGCCGCGCGATGCGTTGAAGGTGGCGACGCGCGTGATGGCCGGGTTCGCCAGGAAGGTGTCCATGTTGAAGGGCAGCGCGCCGTCGGGGTAGCAGATCTGCTGGTAGATGTACTCGGCATTGAAGTAGCCGTGCCCCTTGCGGAAGTGTTTGAGTCCGCCAAACTCGGGGTCTTCGACGAGGTCAACGAACGTGTCGTGAGAGCGCTGAGCGTCGCGGGAGGTGAAGTTGCACAGGTGGCTGGAGCCCGCGGAAACCCCGGAAATGTGGGGGAAGTTGATGCCTTCGGCGATGAGTCGGCTGACGAGCGCGGCCGTGTAGGCGTTGCGCATGCCGCCGCCTTCGAAGACGAGGGCGGTGTCGTCGATGGTGACCATCGTGGCGATGGATTCTTCGGGGGTCGGGTAGTGCTCTGGCGTTTCCTTCACGTGTCGACCCTACCGCCGCGCCTCGAACCTACGCGCGCGTACCCCCGGTGAAGACCACGTAGTGATAAAAGTAGAAGCGGAACGCGGTGCCCAGGGCGAAGCCGACGACGTAGACGGCGATATTGTCGGCCAGCGCCGAGGTGAGCTCGAGGAAGTGGTGGGTGAAGAGGAGGCAGAACTGGGAGATCCCGATGCCGCAGGCGTTGGCGAAGAGGAAGAGGATGGCCTCGCGCGTGGCGTTGTCTCGGGTGCGCCCGCGGTAGGTCCACAGGCGGTTGGCGACCCACGAGTACAGGGTCGCTATCACGGCGGCGATAAACTGGGCGGTGTTGGGGTGGCCGGCGAGCACGCCGAGCGGGCCGTACTGCAGGAGGTTGAACAGCCCCATGTCGATGACGAAGGCGGTCGCGCCGACGAGCCCGAATTGGATGAATTCGCGCACCCAGGCGAGGAGCCGCTGGGTGAAGGTCATCGACGAGGCCTGGGCCCCTTCCCCTTCCGCCTGCCCTTCGCCGGTGGTGGGGTGGGTGTGGGCGTGCGGCGCGCTGGGTTGCGCGGGTGCCGCGGGGTCGAGCGCGGCAGCGGATCCGCGCGAGGGTTGTTCGTCGATCACTCCCCTAGTGTCGCATGCCTGCCCGCTCGCTTCTACCGTCAGTTCAGTATGTCGGCATCACCACGCCACCCCCCAAATTTCGCACGTAATTCCCCAACCCCCCTTCTGAACACCCCCTCAGAAACCGCAGAATTCCAACGATCCCATTTCAAAACCTGAAATACACACAGGCGAATTACGTGCGACTTTTCTGAGCAACCACGCCTTGGCTGCGTCATGACAGGCCCGCACCCCAAGCAGCCCGGAGCACAACCAGGCCCCAGAGCCCAGACCGGGCCCGGGAGCACAACCGGGCCCGGAGCCCAGCCGGCCCCCAGAGCTCGACGAGAGCCCCGCCTCTAAGATGGTCCCCATGACTGAGACGACCCCGCACCACGCACCCCAGGCCTCGCCAAACACTCCCCCGGTTGCCCCGAAACGTTATGGGCATCGGGTACGCGACCAGTTCGGACAGCATTTTGATGACCCGTGGGATTGGTTGCGCGACGGCGGCAACCCCGAGGTCCGCGCGCACCTGGAGGCGGAGAACGCGTGGGCGGACGCGGTGACCGAGCCGACGCGCGAGGCGGCCGCGCGCCTCGTGGAGGAGGTCAAGGCCTCCACGGCGCTCACCGACGTGACGGTTCCGATCCGCGAGGGCGAGTTCTGGTATTTCCGGCGTTTCGCGGAGGGCCAGTCCTACGCGACGCATCACCGCGCGCCGGTTCAGCGCGACGAGGCCGGGGTGCCGGTCCCGCTCGTCCCCCAACCGGGCGTGCCCACCCAGGGTGAGGAGCTCCTCGTCGATGAGAACGAGTGGGCGTGCGGGCAGGAGTTTTTCCGCCTGGCGGACCTGTATCCCTCCCCGGATGGGCGCCTGATCGCGTGGGCGCGGGACACGAGCGGGGATGAGCGCTACACGTGGGTCGTGCAGGAGGCGTCGGGGCGCGTCATTGACGAGGCTGTTGTGGACGCCGGATATGGCTTCGCGTGGGCGGATGATTCCGCTTCCTTTATCTACATGGGCGTGGACGACGCGTGGCGCGCGTGCGACGTGTGGTGGCACCGCGTGGGCACGCCTCGCGAGGCCGACGAGTTGCTGTTGGTCGAGCCGGACGAGGGCTTCGAGATGGGGTTCGCGCCCTCGGGCTTCCCGGGGCACGTCGTCATTCATTCCTCGTCGTCGACGGCGGGCCGCGCGTGGCTGTGGCTGCCCGCCCACCCGTCCGTGCGCCCGCTGCCGCTCATGCCGGTGCGCCCGCGCACGCTGGTGTCGGCGGATTCGGCCGGCGACCGCCTGTTCATCGTGCATACGGGGCTGACGCAGGAGGGCTCGCTCGCTCAGGCGATGCTGCCCGCTGGGGGGTCGCCCGAGGCCTTGGCGCGCCTTGGCGTCACGTCCTCCTCCGCGTATAGTCGCCAGGCGCTCGCGGATCGCACGCCGGGCACTCCCCTGCCGGAGGACGAGCCCGCGCCCCTCACCCCGTTTGAGTCCTGGGAGCCGCTGCGCAGCCCCGGCCCCGGCGAGCGCATCACCGACGTCGAGGCCCACGCGGGCTACGTGGCGCTCTCACTTCGTTCGGGCTCGCTCACGCAGGTCGACGTGTGGGATCGCCGCGAACAGACGCCCACGTGGCGGCGCGTGGAGGTCGATGCCCCGGTGCGCACGATCGCGACCGTGCCGACCCCGTGGGCCGATCCGCTGCGCGTGGAGTTCCAGTCGCAGACCGTGCCCCCGACGGTCGCCGAGGTTTCTCTGCCGGACCCCACCCCCGCGAGCACCCCCGCCCCGGCATCCCCGGAAGGACGCGGAACCGATAACACGGCCCAGGCCTCGTCCCCCGAGGACCCGCACCCCGAGAACCCCGAAGGCGCGACCCTGACCGTGCGCACCCTGCGCACCCGCGAGGCGCCCGGCTGGGACCCCGCCGAGTTCGTCGAGGAGCGCGTGTGGGTGCTCGCGCGCGACGGCGCGACCCGCATCCCCGTCACCCTCATCCACCACCGCGACGCGCGCCCGGACGGCACGCACGCGGGCTGGCAGATCGGGTACGGCTCCTACGAGGTCAGCTACGACCCCGAGTTCGAGACCCTGCGCCTGCCGATCCTGCGCCGCGTCGTCTACGCGATCGCGCACGTGCGCGGCGGCGGCGAGATGGGCCGCGCCTGGTACGAGGACGGTAAGGAGCTGGTCAAGGAGCACACCTTCACGGACTTCATCGACGTCGCCGACTGGCTGGTCGACTCCGGGTGGGTGGCGCCCGGCCGCCTGGTCGCCGAGGGCCGCAGCGCCGGAGGCCTCCTCATGGGCGCGGTCACCAACGCCGCCCCCGACCGCTTCCGCGCGATCCTGGCGGGCGTGCCCTTCGTGGACGCGCTCACGACGATCCTGGACCCGACCCTGCCGCTCACCGTCGGCGAGTGGGAGGAGTGGGGCAACCCGCTGACCTCGCGCGCCGTGTTCGACGCGATGAGCCGCTACACGCCGTATGAGAACGTGCCCGACGGCGTGCTCCTGCCCGCGATCATGGCGACGACGTCGGTCAACGACACGCGCGTCGAGTTCATCGAGCCCACCAAGTGGGTGCAGCGCCTGCGCGAGGCCACCGGCCAGGTTCCCTTCACCGGGGACGAGGCCGGGGCTGGGCAGCGCTGCAATTGCTGCGATTCGGGGGCGGCCGGGGATTCCGGTGCGGTCGGCGTCGACTCCGGCGGCGGCGAGAGCACGGGCGCGGAGGCCAGCCACGGCCTCGTCGCCGCGCGCGACCCGCGCGAGCGTCCGATCATCCTGCGTACCGAGATGGTCGCCGGGCACGCCGGCCCGTCCGGGCGCGAGGGCCGGTGGGCGGCGCGCTGCGAGGAGTTCGCCTTCGCGCTGGGCCAGGTGGGCGTCACGGTGTAACAGGTGGGGGCGGTCTTCGTTGGAAGACCGCCCCTCTCGCGTTGCGTCACTGTGCCGCGCGGCTGCACGCGTTACTGCGCGCCACCGTCCCAGCCGGGGCGCAGGGTGAAAGCTTCAATCTCTCGCACGTGGCTATCGAGAAAGCTCGGACTCTCGAGATAGCCCGCCAGTTTGGAAGTCGTCCAGACCACGCGCCTCTCTCCGCTCTCCCACGGTGTGAAAGACAGGGTGACGTGGTGATCGTCCCAGCGATCCTCGAGCGCGTAGACGCCCGTCTCAGTCACTTGGAACAACACTCGCGAGGAGTCCTCCATTGTGTGCGAAAACAGGTAGCGACCTCGCCCACTCGTCAGGTCCACTGTAAACGCATCCCCGTCTTCGCTGATGAACCGGTACTCGTCACCAACCTGGACCCCTCTGTAGTGAAAAATGCTGCGGTCCCTGTTCACTTCGATGGGATTTTCCTGTTCATCGATCACGGGAACGATCGTGCGCTGTCCGGTCGACAGGTCCCAGCGTTCGAGAACCATCGTTCCTTCCTCTCTCCCTTCTGCCATCACACGCGTGGCCCGAGAGTCGCCCGTTTGGACGCTCGGTATCGTGATCACGTCCCCCTCGCAGGCGAACTCTCGCTGCCCCGACACCAAGCCGTCGATCATTGGCGCGACACCAAGGAGTCGAGGAGTATCACCATCACGATCATTCAACTGAATGACGACAGACAGCTCCTCCGGTTGCTCACCATCGCCGCCCGACTGTGCGGAGTAAGCCTCGAAAGCCTCTGACTTCATGCGCCAGAGCTGCTTCGTGTCAACAATCGACAGGATCCGGTCCCCGCACTGCCCCACGTCCCCACGCGTTCCGGGAGTTGACACACTCGTCACGCTTCCATCAAGTTCGATCGTATCGACTTGATAAGCCAGGTCCATCTCGTAAGAAACCACGATGATTCGGCCGTCCGACAACTCATAACGCTGGACCTCCGAGGAATTCCATCCGGATCGTTTGTCCCGACGCGTTCCGTGCTCCGTCGTCAGATAGTCCCACTGCTCGGAACCGTAGGAGA
This sequence comes from Pauljensenia sp. 20925_1_34, assembly GCF_041432775.1. Lineage (NCBI taxonomy): Bacteria > Bacillati > Actinomycetota > Actinomycetes > Actinomycetales > Actinomycetaceae > Pauljensenia > Pauljensenia sp. 20925_1_34. The sequence continues at coordinate 14,419 of NZ_JAPWAG010000009.1, forward strand.
TCCCACGTTCGGTCCACAGAAGTTCGCCAACATTTTCTTCTTCAAGAAGAGCAGCTGTGTGCTTTCCTTGAGCGTCCAGAAGCATGATCCAGTTGTCATGAATCGGCGCGCTCAGACCGGACTGCGATCGCGCTTCACCCATGCGAATAGCAATCACAGCCTCACCCGTACTCAGCTCATCCACCGACGAACTGATCAGGTAGCCCTTCGGAATGCAGCTCCACATGAGCAACCCAAGCGCGAAGGCAAGCGCGAGGAGACCCCACGGGCGGGACCGCTTCCGCTTCGCCGTACCACTTCCCTCTCGCTGAGGCGCATTCGTCTCGTGCTGTTCATCGCTGCGAGTGCTCATGGTCGTCTCCGTCCTCATCGTTGCGGCGAAGGGCGCTACCACGCCCACCCCCGATTTTAGAGCACGAGGCAGAGGCTGCCCCGGCCTCGTCCCGTTGCCCGAACGAGCCGTGCCTCGTCCCCCTTCCGATCAGGCCTCGGGATGCCGATAGGATGAGGGCATGACGATTACGGCGGCAGCAGACGGTTCTTCCCTCGGCAATCCCGGGCCCGCGGGGTGGGCCTGGTACGTGGACGAGGACACGTGGGACGCGGGCGGCTGGCCGCAGGGCACCAACAACATCGGTGAGCTGACCGCTATTCTGCGTCTGCTCGAGGCCACGGCCGAGACCGGCGAAGAGCTGCACATCCTCGCCGACTCGCAGTACGCCATCAACGTCGTGTCCAAGTGGCGGCTCGGCTGGAAGAAGCGCGGCTGGACGAAGGCCGACAAGAAGCCCATCAAGAACCTCGAGCTCATCCAGGAGATCGACCGCGCCATGGAAGGGCGCCGCGTCACCTTCGAATGGGTCAAGGGCCACGCCGGGCACCGCATGAACGAGCGCGCCGACGACCTCGCGCGCGCGTGCGCCGAGGCCTACCAAGCCGGGCGCACACCCGAGCCGGGCCCCGGGTTCGGAGGCGGCGGCGCGCGTGTCAGCACGAGCGCAACACAGGCGAACGAGGGCGAAGCCGACGCACCCACTGCATCTCCGTCAGCAACCCCTCACGATGCCACCGCCGCTGATGCGCCAGCGACTGCATCTTCTTCGCGTGGCAGTTCCACCGAGGATACCGCGCCCTCTTCGTCAAAACCGGCACAGCCGCAGGGCATTGCCACCTCTGACGTCCCCGCGACCGAGCCACCTTCGCGCAGCGCGTCGGCAAATGACGCGGGCCCGGCCACCACGGCCTCGGCCGCTGCACCCGCTTTTCGTTCTCATCCCAGTGTTTTCTCCGTATCCACACAAGCGCGCGGACCAGCGGAGGAAGCCACGGCCTCGTCGACGAGCGAGGCCTCGGAGAGCGCGGCGTCAGTAAGCACCGCCGACGCCCTCGCCCGCGAGCGCGAGTTCATCCTGGCGTGGACCGGCGGGGACGAGGCTGCGCTGGCGGCCATGACGGACGCGCGCACGACGCGCATCTGGCCGGGCGGCGCGGCGACCACGACGCTGGGAGGGCCCTCGCCCGCCTCGCCGTCCGTGGGCCGCATCGACGTACAGGACTTGGGCGGCGCGTTCCTGACGCGCTACCGAGTGCGCTGGGAGGGTGGCGCGTCGCTGGAATCCAGCGTGTGGGCGCCGGCGACTTCTGGTGAGCCGCGCCTGGTCATGGTGCACCACCAGTCGACGCTGATCGGCTGAGAGCGGGTCATCGCGGGCAGGTGTTCGCGGGCGTGCACAGCTTGCAGGCACGGGGCGCGTTAGATAATCCCGCGGGGCACCGGGCCACAGCGCGGAGATTACGTCTCGACAGCCAGCCGCACGCGTCCCGGCCCAACCCAGCCCCTCACGCGGATAGGTTGCTCGCATGCGGATAGGTTATGCACACGCGGATAGGTTATTAAGGTATCCGCATCGTCGTAGCCTATCCGCGTAGTCATTTCCTATCCGCGAACCCCAACGATCACCTGCGCGACGCTGCACCAGTTAGGGAGCATTACACCACCTCCTATCTGGTGTAATACCCGACTAAGTGCTGTAACACCACTTAAGAACAAGCCCAAACGCGGAACACCCCCAACCGAGCGTGCCACAGGGCCATGCTGCGGTGTCCGTGGGCGGCGGCAGGGCCTGGCCGGGCTTCGAGATCGATCACTCCGAGCCGAAGGCTCGCGTGTGGCGATCTCGCGGGCGGGCCACCGCCCACGGGCGCACCAAGCAGACAAGCCCTTAGAGCTTGGCGCCCTCGAAGCTGAAGATGTCGAGGAACTTGCGCGCGCGATCCGAGGACGGGTCCGCGAAGAACTTGCGCGGCGGGTCGACCTCGACGATGCGGCCCTCGTCCATGAAGACGATGCGGTCGGCGATCGCGCGGGCGAAACCCATCTCGTGCGTGACGATGAGCATGGTCATGCCGGTGCGCGCCAGTTCGAGGACGACGTCGAGGACCTCGCGCACCATCTCCGGGTCGAGGGAGGCGGTGACCTCGTCGAGGAGGAGGATCTCGGGGTCCATCATGAGGGCGCGCACGATGGCGACGCGCTGACGCTGCCCGCCGGAGAGCTGGCGCGGGTAGTCGTCGGCACGGTCCGCCAGGCCGACGCGCTCGAGCAGTTTGTGCGCCCGCTCCTCGGCGTCGGCGCGCGATTCTCCCGCGACGAGGCCGGGGGCGAGCGTCAGGTTCCCCATGACGGTCAGGTGGGGGAAGAGCTCGTAGGACTGGAAGACCATGCCGATGCGGCGGCGGACCTCGGGCCAGGAGACGCCGGGCGCCGCCAGGTCGGTCCCGTCGAAGAGGATCTGCCCGGAGTTGATGGGCTCGAGGCCGTTGATCGTGCGCAGCAGCGTGGACTTGCCGCAGCCGGAGGGGCCGATGATGACGACGACTTCACCGTCGGCGACGTCGAGGGAGACGCCGCGCAGGGCGTGGTGCCCGCCGGGGTAGGTCTTGTCGAGGTCGACGAGGCGCAGCTGCGGGTCGGAGGTCAGTTCTGCCATGTTTTCTCCATGTGGCGTGAGAGGAGCGAGATGGGCCAGCAGATGAGGAAGTACAGCGCGAAGATCAGGCCGTAGATCCACAGCGAGGCGGTCGGGTAGTTGAAGCGGTTGGCGTCGATGATCTGCTGTCCAACCTTGAGGACTTCGACGACGCCGATGAGGACGACGAGGGATGTCGTCTTGATCATGCGGGTGATGAGGTTGACGGCCGGGGGCGCGAGCCTGCGCAGAGTTTGCGGCAGGATGACGCGGCGCATGGTCTGCCTCGGGGAGAGCCCCAGAGCGTAGGCGGACTCGTACTGGTGGCGGGGGATCGCGACGAGCGCGCCTCGCACGAGGTCGCCCATCTCGGCGCCACCCCACAGGGTGAAGACGAGGACGGACGCGGTGATGCCGTCCAGGTTGATCCCCGCGACGCGCGTGAGCCCGAAGTAGGCGACGAACAGGAGGACGAGCTGGGGCATGATGCGCACGAACTCGAGGTAGAGCTGCATGAGCCAGCGCAGGGGCCGCCACCGCGAGCGCATGCCGAGGCCGACGAACACACCGAGCACCAGCGACAAGACGACGGACAGCGCGGAAATGCCGACGGTGACGCCCAGGCCCTCGAGGATGCGCACGAGGTTGCGGCCCTCGAAGATGACGTTAATTCCCAAATCCGCCACGGCGCACCTTCTTTTCGATGAGTCGGGCCGCGATGGACACGGGCAGGAGGATCACCAGGTAGGCGAGGACCAGGAGGATCAGCGCTTCTGAGGTGTTGTAGGACATGCCGATGAGGTCTTTCGCGACGTACACGAGGTCGGGCAGGGCGACGACGGAGACGACGGAGGTTTCCTTGATGAGGAAGATGACGTTGGCGGCGAGCGGCGGCACGGAGGTCGCGATGGCCTGCGGGAGGGCGACGTGGCGCAGCGTCTGCGTGCGCGTGAGGCCGAGCGCGGACGCCGACTCCCACTGGATCGTGGCGATCGAGTCGAGGCCGGAACGCAGGGCCTCGGCCATGTAGGCGCCGCCCAGGAAGATCAGGCCGACGATCGCGCAGGTCTCGCCGCTCCACTTGATGCCCACGCGCGGCAGGCCGAAGTAGATGAAGAAGAGCTGCACGAGCAGGGGCGTGTTGCGCGACAGTTCGACATAAGCGGCGCCGATCTGGGTGGCGACGGGGATCCGGTACTGCCGGATCGCGGCCACGAGCAGGCCGACCGCAAGGGAGCCGACGATGCCGATGGCCGCGATCCTCAGGGTGAGGATGGCGGCGTCGACGTACAGGGGCGCGTATCGCGCCAGGATCTCAAGATTCATAAGCGAAATCTGGGACGAGGCCGTGGCCACGCCGGGCGATCACCCGCGGCGGGTGGACCCGTGAGGGGGCCACGGCCTCGTACCTGCGTCAGTTGGTGGAAGTGGTGTCCACGCCGCCTTCGACGACCAGGTCGTCGGGGGTCGCGGCGTCACCGTAGACGGGGGCGAGGGTCTGCTCGTAGTCCTTGTGGAAGAAGTTTTCCTCGCCGAGGTCCACGAGTTCGTTGTTCAGCCAGTCGAGGAGGGCGGTGTTGCCTTTCTTGACGGCGGCCGCGATGTAGCTGGTCTCGCCCAGGCTCTTGATGCCGACGCTGAAGCCGGGGTGCTGGATCGCCCAGGCGATGACCTCGGTGTTGTCGGTGGAGAAGGCGTCGCCGCGGCCGTCCTCGAGGGCCTGGTAGGCGTCGGAGTACTGGTCGTACTTCTGGAGCTTGACCTCGGGGTGGTTGGCCTCGAAGTAGGCTTCTGCGGTCGTGCCCTTGGTGACGATGAGGGTCTTGCCGGCCAGCTGGCTCACGTCGGTGATTTCAGCCGAGGTGGGCGAGACGACGCCGAGGGAGACCTTGAAGTAGGGGTTCGCGAAGTCGACCTTTTCGGCGCGTTCGGGGGTGACGGTGAAGTTGGCGAGGGTGATGTCGACCTTGTTGGAGGCGAGGACCTCGGTGCGGGCGGCGGCGTCGACGGGGACGTACTTGGCGGTGACACCCAGGTCGGCGGCGATACGGTCGCCGTAGACGACGTCGTATCCGGCGGGCTTGCCGTCGGCGTCAATGTAGCCGAAGGGGGCCTTGTCAGAGAAAATGCCGATGACAATTTCGCCGGATTCCTGGATCTGTTCGGGGGTGCGGTCGCCGACCTGCGCGCCCGAGGAGGACGAGGAGGTGGCCGCGCCACCGGAGCATGCGGCCATGCCGAGGGCTGCGACCATGGCGACGGCGGCCGTGGCGAGTCGAAGGAATGGCTTCTTGCGTGCGTGAGTGGCGCTCATGAGGGCTCCTGATCTGCGGATTGAATGAGGGACGCCGAGGCTGGTGGCACCTCGGCGTTGACATTGATCCTTCCACCACCTGGAAGGATTTGCGAGGGGCTGGTCCACTTTTGACACAATGTGACAGCCGATAGACACGTGAATACCCCTTTATATAAGATGGGACTTAGGACCCACAAAAACGTGGAAATCATCACGTGCATGCGCGCCCGCTCGCATATGCACGGGCTAACGCGCCAGAATTGCACCCGTGCCTCAGCCATTCCACAGCGTGAACGTCCCCATGCCGGCGAGCCCTACCCGCGTCGAGATCATCGAAGGTCTGCGCATCACGGCTCCCGTCGCGGCTGGCTATATCCCCCTCGGCCTGGCGTATGGCCTACTGGTCGTCCAACTCGGCCTGCCCTGGTGGATCGCCCCAGCCCTCTCCCTGGCCGCCTACTCGGGGTCAGCCGAGCTGCTCGTCGTCACCCTGGCCTCGCACAACACGCCCCTGGCGGTGATCGCCGTGACAATGCTGCTGGTGAATTTCCGCCTCCTATTCTTCGCGTTCTCATTCCCGCTCCAGGTCGTCGAGGGACGCCTCGCGCGCCTGTTCTCGATGTACGCCCTAGTCGACGAGGCCTACGCCCTGACCGCCGCTCGTCCCAACGGCTGGACGAAGCCTCGCCTGCTAGCCATGCAGGTGCTCTTCCATCTCACGTGGCTCGTCTCGGGCCTCGTCGGGGTGCTCGCGGGAGGCCTGATCCCCACGCAGATCGAAGGCCTGGACTTCGCCCTCACGGCCCTGTTCATCACGCTGACGCTGGACTCGGCGCGCTCGGTGCGCGAACTCCCCTCGGTCGCCCTGGCCGGCGCCTCCTTCGTGGTCGCGATGGCGGCGCCCCCGTCCCACCGCCTCCTCGTGGCGCTGCTGATTTTCGTCGCATGCCTGGCAGTGCGTCACGTCCTCAATCGACGAGGCATCCTGCGCTCCCCCAATCCCCTTCCCCCGGAGGACGGGTCAGCTTTCACGCGCAAGGGGGACGCCTCATGACGACGTCGCTCACCTACCTGCTGACGATCCTGGCCCTGGTTTTCGTCATCGACTTTACGCTGCGAGCGCTGCCCTTCAAGATACTGGAGCCGCTGCGCGGCTCGCGCTTCGTCTCCGACATGGCGGTGTGGATGCCGCCGGGGATCATGCTGATCCTGGTCCTATCGACGCTGACACACAACGCCCACACGGCGGGAGACCACTGGTGGGTGGCCCTGGCCGCCACGGGCGTGACGGTCGCCGTCCACCTGCTCAGCGGCCGCAAGCTCCTGTGGAGCGTCGGCGCAGGAACGCTCGCCTACATCGCGCTGCTGAACTGGTTCTGATGAACTGGCTCTGAGCGCCCCGCGCCCCAACCTCGCGCCCCTCCCCCAAAGTCGCACCCAGCTGCGCCCCAACCCCGCGCCCCCCCTAAAAGTTGCACGTAATTTAACTTGGTCATTTTTCGAGACACCCCACAAACGTTGCAATCCCAACGACACGATTTCAAAGTCTGAAATACTCGCAGGGGAATTACGTGCGACATTTTTGGGGAACCATGCGGGATAGGCTGCCGCCACGCGCAGCCCGAGCGGAAGGCGCCGAAGCGCCCGAGCGGATAGACCCCACACCCCAACCCCGCGCCCCTAAAAGTCGCACGTAATTTAACTTGGTCATTTTTCGAGACACCCCACAAACGTTGCAATCCCAACGACACGATTTCAAAGTCTGAAATACTCGCCGGGGAATTACGTGCGACATTTTTGGGGAACCATGCGGGATAGGCTGCCCCCACGCGTCACCCGGGTTCGAGCGACGCAACAGCGCCACACCAAACCCGCTACCATTGTGTCCATGCACACAGAGTCGTACATTCACCACGGTCACACGGTTTACGAGCACCGCCTCCAGGTCCCCCTGGATCACCTGCGCCCCGCCGGCGAGGACAACCCGACGATCGAGGTGTTCGCCCGCGAGGTCGTGCGCAAGGGCCGCGAGGACTCCCCCTACGCGGTGTTCCTCCAGGGTGGCCCGGGCTACCCGAGCCCGCGTTTCGGCACCTTCACCGGCGGGTGGATGAACCGGCTCCTCCAGGACTATCGGGTGGTGCTCCTCGATCAACGAGGCACGGGCCAGTCGACCCGCATGGACGCCCAGGCGCTCTCCCACTTGGACACGGACGAGGACAAGGCCGCGTACCTGCGCCACTTCCGCCAGGATCAGATCGTGTACGACGCGGAGGCGCTGCGCCGCGAGCTGTGCGGGGATGACCCGTGGACGACGCTCGGACAGTCTTTCGGCGGTTTCATTACAACCTCGTACCTGTCGCTGGCTCCCCAGGGATTGAAGGCCAGCCTGATCACGGGAGGCCTGCCCGGCCTCGTCCATGTGGACGACATCTACCGCCTGACGTATGAGCGCACGGCGGCGCGCAACCGCGCGTACTTCCAGCGCCACCCGGGCGACGAGCGCACGGTACGCGAGCTGTGCGCGCACCTGGCGGACACGGAGGAGACGCTGCCGACGGGCGAGCGCCTCTCCCCCGCGCGCCTACGCATGATCGGCATGATGCTGGGCGGCCAGGGCAACACGGATCAGCTGCACTACCTGCTGGAGGGCCCGTGGACGTCGGTTCGAGGCCAGCGCCGCCTCTCGTCACAGTTCCTGGCGGCGATCGGCTCGCAGGTGGACGTCGCGCCGATTTACGCCGTGTTCCAGGAGTACATCTACGCGTGCGCGACGCCGGACCTGGTGGGTACGGCGACGGGGTGGGCGGCGGATCGCCTGGCCGAGGAGGTCCCGGGCTTCGCGAAGGACGCGGACCCCCTCGACGACAAGGAACCCTTCTACCTGACGGGCGAGCATTTCATGCGCCGCGTGTTCGACGAGGACCCGGGCTTGGCGCCACTGAAGGGCGTCGCGGAGATTCTCGCGTCGACGACGGAGGCGGCCCCGGTGTATCTGCAGGACGTGCTGGCGCAGAACACGGTGCCGGTCGCGGCGGCCGTGTACTACGACGACATGTTCGTGCCGCGCGAGCTCTCCCTGGACACGGGTGACCTGATCGGAGCCCGCCACTACATCACGAACGAGTATCAGCACGACGGCTCCGCCTATTCGGGCGGCGCGGTCGTCTCTCACCTGCTTGACCTGCTCGCGGATTGATCCGCTCAGGTGTGGACCCCCGCGGTATCCGCGGATTCTGACTGAAAGGACTGGCTATGGCCTCGTCTCACTCTTGCCCCTGCTCCTGCCCGTTGAAGGACAACCCGACCCGCGCCGCGGGCCTCGCCGTCGGCGCGGGCGCGACGCTCGCCTGGTACGCGCTGCCCGATTACGTGCGCTCTCGCCCGCTGCGCGGCCTCATCAAGACGGGTCTGCTGGGCGCGATCGGCTGGTCGATCGTGGCGATGATGCCCGAGGACGGCGAGCTGCCGCCCTACGACGACGAGACGGACTGCTCGAAGGGGTCGCCAGTGGCCGACGACCCGCTCGACGGCGTCACGGAGGCGGAGCCGCGCGAGCTGGCGGTCTTGGCGGGAGCGGCGCTGGGCTCGGCGGTGCTGACGGTGGCCGTGGAGCGCTGGCTGTTCCGCCGCGGTGAGCGCCGCCGCGCCGCGGGGGTTCGCCTGGCCCACACGAGGCAGGGGCTGGCTCTCGGGGCCCTGGAGGCGGTTGCGACCGTGGCGACGCTCGCGGGCGAGGGACGGGGCAGCTGCTCGACGAACGCGTAAGTAATCGGTGCCAGGCCACGAGGCCTGGGCGAGCAATGCGTGACCCGCGCGGCCGACGGCGCTCCGGTTTCGGGGTTCCCCGGCTGCGCGGGCGTGTGTGTACACCTTGGCGTGTGTCTTGCGCGGGGACTGTGCTGCGCGTCCGTCAGCGCCGATACGTCCGAACGACCCGGAGGGCTGCGCGTGCCAGGCCCAAGCCGCAGGCCATGATGAGAATCGGGAGACCCACGGCCGCCCACCACGACGAGGCCCTCCCAACGAGCGCCAAGACCGCCCAGATGAGCGGAGGCAGGATCATCATGATGGTGGCCAGTGTCGCCATGATCGAGCTGACCGGGAGCTTTTCGTAGATCCTGATGAAGGCTGCGCGGGGGCTCATTCCGAGGGCTGTGCCGAGCTTCGCGGTGTCTGCTTTGAATGAGCGGGCCACGCGAGAAACAAAGATGAGGGAAGCAAGCAGGCCGATCACGACGGCGACCGTGCGCAGGCCGACAGCGTACACCAGGCCGGCAAGGAGCCACGCGACAGCGTACCCAGTGAGCACGTACACGCACGCCCTGAGCATGTTCCCGAAGACCATCCAGTTAAGTTGGAGCGCAATATCACCCTGGTCGGGGTCTGTGGCGAGGATGTCGGTATAGAGGCGGGCGCTCTCGTCGGCGTTGTCCTTTTGCTTGATCCAGGCGAGTGCCTTGCGCGCGTGAAGGTTGTCGGGTTCGATCTCGAGGACGCGCGCGTAGACCTCTTCGGCTTCCGGGGAGCGCCGCTCCTGGAGGACGTCTCCGAGTTTGCTCAGCACGTAGACGTCTTCCGGGGCTTGACGCGCGGCTTCACGCGCGACGGCTTCGGCTTCTTCCATCCGACCGTTACGCAAGAGGCTGATCGCGTGGAGGGACTGGTAGGGGATCCAGTCGGGATCGAGTTCGATCAGGCGCGACGTGTGCTGAAGGGCGGCCGCATCGTCCGGCTCGACGATGGCCAGCCAATAGAGCGCGGTGTCGTTGTTGGGTTCTGCTTCGAGGGCTCGCCGCGCGCAGGCGTACGCCTCGTCTCTCTTGCCCATTCCCGCGAAGGCGACCGCGAGGAAGCAGTTGACGGCCGCAACGAGAAGAGGGGTTGTCTGCGGGATCGTGACAAGGAGCTCGATGGCTTGTTCCTGTCGCCCAAGGTCGATGAGCGCGTGGGCGCGCTTAATCTGCTCGCGAGCGGAGCTTTCGTCTGTCATTGTGTTCTCTCAAGGGCAGGTACCAGGCCCGCAAGGGCACTCACAGCAGCTTGTTGGCCTTCATGTAGGCGGCCAGGTCGTCGTATTGGCCGTCACGGTTGCCGTACTCGACAATGTTGCGCGCCGAGGAGAACCACGGGCCCGCGCTGGGGCGCACCTGCTTGAGGGCGTTCGCAAAGTCCTGCATAGTCATCATGCGGACGGTGCCGGTGCGCAGGGAGTCCATCATGGCGAACTCGGCGGCGCTGTCGACCAGGTGGGCCAGGTCCGCGCCGGTGAAGCCGTTGGTCTGGCGCACGAGGACGCCCAGGTCGATCCCCTCCATGGGCCTGTCCTTCAGGTAGTGGTAGAGGATCGAGTGGCGCGCGGGCGCGTCGGGCGGCAGGACGGCGACGGATCGGTCGAAGCGCCCGGGCCTGCGCAGGGCGGGGTCCACGTCCCACGGCGTGTTCGTGGCTGCCAGGATGAACAGTCCTTCGTTGTCGGCACCGATGCCGTCCATTTCCATGAGGAGCTGGTTGGTGACGCCTCGCCACGCGGCGCTGGTGGATTGGCTGCGCTTCTGCCCGATGGCGTCGATCTCATCGAGGAAGAGGACGACGGGCGCGTGCTTGCGGGCGGTGACGAACAGGGAGTGGAGGTTCGCTTCGGAGTTGCCGATGAACTGGTCGAGGATGTCGGTGAGGGTGACGTTGATAAAGGACGCACCGATCTCGCCGGCGAGCGCACGCGCGATGTAGGTTTTGCCGCATCCCGGGGGGCCGTAGAGCATGAGTCCACCCTTGAGGCTCTTGCCGTAGAGCCTGCGGAGTTCGGGGTTGCGCAGGGGCGCCAGGAACGCCATGTTGAGGCGGTCTTTGACGTCTTGCATGCCGCCGACGTCAGCCAGGGTGGAGGTGGCAATTTCGACGTCCCACACGTCCTCGGCGGCGGGCGGTGCCTCGTTGTAGACGGGTTCGGCACCGTTGACGAAGGCGGGCGCGGGGCCGCCGACCTGTTCCTCGGCGCTGCGCCAGTCGAAGTTCTGCGACTCGCCTCCCTGGGTGGGTGTGTTCGACGAGGCCGGGGTGGCCTCGTCGGCTCCGCTGCCCGAGGCCGGGGTGGCCTCGTCGGCTCCGCTGCCCGAGGCCGGTGCTGACTTCTGGGGCGCGGGCGCGGTCGGCGTATCCGCGGGCTGAGGGGTCGCGGCGGGGGCTGCCATGGCCTCGGCGGTGGGAGCGACCTGCGCGGGGGCCTCGGGAACGCCCAGGGCCGAGCGCATGAGGGCGGCGGCGCGCTCGTTGGTCGGCTCGGAGGCGAGGACGACGCCGAGGTGGGGAACAGCGTCGGTGCCTCGCCCGTCGGCGATCAGGAGTTCAGCGAGGTGCAGGCGCAGCGGGACGTCCCCTGGTCGATCGCTAACGACGGCCGTGAGGGAGTCAATGAGGGGATTCGTCATGCCCCCAAGCCTACCGGGCGGTTGCCTCATCTCCGTCCCGAATGCGGCGGTGGGCTACCCTACCCGATGCCGATCATGATGCATATGAGGAAGAAGCCGACGATGGCGGCGATGTACAACGAGGTGACAGCGTTGGAAAAAAACTCGGGGAATCGGCTCCACAGGCGCATGAAGGACAGTCGCACGCCTCGCGGCAAGGTTCGGTTGAACGTGGAGATCTGGACAGCCACGTAGACGCGAATACTGACGACCGAGGCGACGTACAGCAGGAAGACCCCCCAGTAGGCGCCGGGGAATAGGAATCGGGCGACGAACAGGTCGAAGAGTAGGCAGCACAGGCCGGAGATAGCGGCGACTTTCCCGCCTTTGGGCAGCACGGCGCGGATGCGGCGCAGCATGGTGCGGTAGGCGGCGGAGACGGCGGGTTGCATCTCGATAGCGTAGGAGGAGCGCACCACTCCCTTGAGGGGGCAGGCCAGGGAGTCGAAGGCGAACTTGGCTTCGTCCAGGTCCGGGTCATTGTCCTTGGCGCGACGGAACGCCCACTGTGCGACGTTAGGATCGATGGGCTCCCACAGGGCGCCGTAGGCCATCAGGAACTCGACGTCGTCGACAAAGCTATTGACGGCAACCTGCGAGACGGGCAGCGCCTCCTCGTAGCGCCCGAGGTCAACGAGGCACAAGGTCAGCTCGCGGGCAATCTCGGGAGATTGGGGATGGAGGCGCATGCCAGCCGAGGCCACCGCCGCGGCGTCGGCCACCAGCCCCTGTCGGCGCTGGGCCCGGGCCATGAGGGCGAAGGGCGCAGCCATGTCGTCGCCGTAGGAGTGGGCGCGCGTCGCGTATTCCTCACACAGGGGGTAGCGGCCGAGGCGGTCGGCGCAGGCGGCGGCCTGAATGTCGCGCCGGTAACAGGCGTCCTCGCCGATGACGTCGATGGCCTCGAGGATACTCAGGGCCGCCCGGTAGTCGCGGGCGGCAATCGCGGCATCAGCGTCAGCAAAGGTAGGCGTCGTCATGGCCGATACGATACCGCTCCACCCGGCATCTCGTGGGTGCGTCCACGAACAACCCATCCGCGTCCGTGAGTTTGTCTACGAGACTCGGCCGGGCGCTTCAGAGCACCCACCTCACCCCACGGGTATCCTGGTGGGAGCACGCGAGGTCGCCCCGGCCTCGTCCGTCCGACACTGTACGTAGAGGAGCCCCCATGGCGACCGAGCCCGTGTTCGAGGCCATCAACTGGAACAAGATCCAAGACGACAAGGACCTTGAGGTCTGGGATCGCCTGACGGGTAACTTCTGGCTGCCTGAGAAGATTCCGCTCTCCAACGACCTGCCGAGCTGGAAGACCCTCACCAAGGACGAGCAGCTCATGACGAACCGCGTGTTCACGGGCCTGACCCTGCTGGACACGCTCCAGGGCACGGTCGGCGCGGTGTCGCTGATCCCGGACGCGCGCACCCCGCACGAGGAGGCCGTCTACACGAACATTGCGTTCATGGAGTCGGTGCACGCCAAGTCCTACTCGTCGATCTTCTCCACCCTGCTGTCCACGGAGGAAATCAACGAGTCCTTCCGCTGGTCCAACGAGAACGCGGCCCTGCAGAAGAAGGCCGAGATCATCAAGTCGTACTACGACGGCGACGACCCGGAGAAGCGCAAGGTCGCCTCGACGATGCTCGAGTCCTTCCTGTTCTACTCGGGCTTCTACGCGCCCATGTACTGGAGCTCGCACGCCAAGCTGACGAACACGGCTGACCTGATCCGCCTCATCATCCGCGACGAGGCCGTCCACGGCTACTACATCGGCTACAAGTACCAGCTGGCCGTGAACGAGTCGAGCCAGGAGCGCCAGGACGACCTGCACGACTACACGTACTCGCTGCTGTACGAGCTCTACGAGAACGAAGAACAGTACACGGAGGACCTGTACGATCCGCTCGGCCTGACCGAGGACGTCAAGAAGTTCCTGCGTTACAACGCGAACAAGGCGCTCATGAACCTGGGGTACGAGGCCCTGTTCCCGCACGACGCGACCGACGTGAACCCCGCGATCCTGGCGGCCCTGAGCCCCAACGCGGACGAGAACCACGACTTCTTCTCGGGTTCCGGCTCGTCCTACGTGATGGGCGAGGTCGTGGACACCGAGGACGAGGACTGGGACTTCTGATCCTGCCAACGCGGCCGGGCGCGCCCGGCCGCGTTGTCTGTGCGTGGCCCGGCAGTGTCGTGTGCCCGGCCACGTCGTCTATACGCTCCCTTTCCTGGGTCACTCACCCAAAAGTCGCACGTAATTTAACACGGTCATTTTTCGACATAGCCCACAAACGTTGCAATTCCAACGACCCGATTTCAATATTTGAAATAATCGCAAGGGAATTACGTGCGACATTGTTGAGGAACTACGGGACCACGGGACCACGACTGCAAGAATCTGGCGTGTGCACGACGCGGGCGCACGCCCGGCCGCGTTGTCTGTGCACGCTCCCTTTCCTGGGTCCCCCACCCAAAAGTCGCACGTAATTTAACACGGTCATTTTTCGACATAGCCCACAAACGTTGCAATTCCAACGACTCGATTTCAATGTTTGAAATAATCGCAAGGGAATTACGTGCGACATTGTTGAGGAACTACGGGACCACGACTGCAGGAATCTGGCGTATGCAAGACGCGGACGCACGACGCGGCCACATCGTGTGCCCGGCCGCGTTTTCTGTGCGCGCTCCCTTTCCTCGGCTACTCACCCAAAAGTCGCACGTAATTTAACACGGTCATTTTTCGACGTAGCCCACAAACGTTGCAATTCCAACGACTCCATTTCAATGTTTGAAATAATCGCAAGGGAATTACGTGCGACATTGTTGAGGAACCACTCCGTGGAGCCCCAGAGCCGCAGAGCCGTGGAGCCGTGGAGCCGCAGAACAACGGGGGTGTCCGCCGTGTAGCGAACACCCCCGATGAGCGGTATCACGATCCGCGACTACTTGGCCATCGCGTACTCCTTGCGGCGCATCCCGCACCCGCCGGCCAGGCCGACCAGGCCCGCGGCCACCGCGAGGTAGGGGTAGATGCCACCGGCGCCAGCCTTGGGCAGCTCGCCGACCTGTGTGTCGACGACGCGGATACCCGGCAGGGCGGCGTCACCGCTGGCATCAGCGTCGGCGGGCAGGACTCGCACGGAGGTGAAGCCTTGGTCCGGTCCGTAGTCGGCCACGACGACGGTCGAACGCGCGTCATCGGTCCCAACCTCGATATGGAAGGGAACGGGGCGCGGCAGCAGGACGTGCCCTGCGGGCGCGCGGGTCTCCACGAGCCAGTAGGTGACGCCCTTCTCCAGGGACGAGACCACGAAGCTGGATCCACCATCAAGTACGCTGACCGGGGTCCCGTTGAGCTCCGCGTTGTCGTAGATCGCGAAAGCAGCGCCGTCGAGCGGATACGTTCCGTCGTCGTTCGGGGTGCCGACCGGCTGTGTTCCGGCCTTCTCGACGCGGATCGAGCGCGGGCGAGCGGGCGCACAGGCCTCGTTGTTGGCGCTACCGTCGTGGTCCTTGGGGCCGGCGACCTCGTTGTAGAGGCCGTGGCCCGGAACGAGGCGCTCGTTTTCGGTGCGGCACTCGAGCAGCGATTCCTTGTAGCCCTCGGCGCTCTTGTCGCGCGCGACGCGGAAGCGGATGAACCACGTGACGGAGGCGCCCGGCTCGATGTCGGTCCCCTCGGTCAGGACGTAGTTTTCGGTCGGGGCCAGCTCGGGGACCCGATCAATGTCCTCCGGCTCGGTGGTGATGCGCGCGGATTGCACGGTCAGGCCCGGCGCGAAGTCGGGGCGATCCACCACCCAGCCCGTCGAGCCCTTCACGTTGCCATCGTTGGTCGCGGTAATGCGGTAGGTGACGGTGATGTCGTCAGTCGTCGCGCCATCAACGCCGTCCAGTTCCTTTTTCAGGCGCAGATTCGGGGATTGCAGCTGGTTGGTGAAGGTACAGGTGATCGGCAGTGCCGCGGCGGACGAGGCCGGGGCAACCTCCGAGAAGTCGACACCGCCGGTGGTCGCATCGCGGG
This sequence comes from Pauljensenia sp. 20925_1_34, assembly GCF_041432775.1. Lineage (NCBI taxonomy): Bacteria > Bacillati > Actinomycetota > Actinomycetes > Actinomycetales > Actinomycetaceae > Pauljensenia > Pauljensenia sp. 20925_1_34. Next base: position 30,181 of record NZ_JAPWAG010000009.1, read on the forward strand.
TGACGTTCACGCGCTCACCCACGCCATTCAGGCAGGTCACATCCGTCATGGCCCACACCGGCGAGCCCGACAGCTCGCTGGTCTCCCACGTGGGCCCGAAGTAGCCGGGCTTCGGGGAGTATCCGGGCAGGACGGGGCCGGTCTCGGCGATCACGAACTTCGACTGGCCGGGGATGAAGGCTTTGTAGCCGGAGGTGGCGGAGCTGTTCTCCCCGTAGCCCGTGGGGGTGAGCTGAGACTCCGAGAAGGAGCCGTCAGCCACGAAGCCATCGGCGGCCACCACCGTCGTATCCGGCGTGCCGGTCATGCCGCTCCAGCCATCGACAGCCCGCGTCGTGAAGGTGAAGGGAGGGATAGTCCCGCCCACGCCCTCGGAGTCCTCCGTGATCGCCTTGGCGACGCGCACGTAGCGCTCCTGTTGGAACGAGCCATACATACAACCAAATGACGACCTGTTCTCCTTCGTGACGAACGTCGCCACCGGCTCCACGCCCGCCGGTGGCTGGGCGGGGCAGTTGCCGTCCGCGTTGGGCACGAAACCGTAGATGAAGAGGCGGTGCGGCATCCCGTTGATCATGACGGTCTTCTCAGACGTGGTCTTACGGATCGTCAGGATGTCGTCAGAGCCGGGAGTCTGGCCAGGAGCACCCGCATTCTCGGGGTACTTCCAGGGTTCCCTGTTCGCGGCGGGCGGGTTGGGATTCTTGTAGATGTCCGTATCACCCTTGCCCGCGCCCACGTACTTGTGGCAGTACCAGGTAACCTTATCCCCGCGCTTACGCGCCTTGTAGGGCGCGCCGGGAGGACAGTAGGTCCCACTGGCTGCGTCTTTGTACTCGTAGGGGCCACCCGCGCGGGGCACCGCGGTCGTCTCCGTGTCGTTGTCGGTTTCCTGCTGGTCGAAGGGGAAGGACTCCTCCAGGTCTCCGATGCGCACATCGAAGGTAGAGTGCACCCAGCCGTTCCACGTAAGAATCGTGAAATTGTTGTGGCGCACGGCCCCGATCAGGAAGGGCTCGCCCAGCGTCACCGTTCCGGGATCGTTGGGCTTGAAGCCCAGAGCACTCGTCGTGGAGGCGGAGATGTAGTACGGACTGTATTCAGCAGTAGCTGTGTAGGGCTTGCCTCGAACGATGTAGGACCAGTAGTCCCCACTCTCAGCCACAGATGCTTTCAGCCACGGCTGAACCTGTGTGCCGCTGGTGTGCTTGATCGACGACTGGTTCGGGTCGCTCGAGTTGTAGCGCGACTGGCCGCGCACGACACCGAAGTAGCCGTTGTCGGGCACGAAGGTTGTGCGATCTCCTTCAGTGTTGTTGATGACGGTGGCACCGATACGTCCCTCGGCGCGATTGAAGGACGTCGTGATCGCGCCCGGCGTTTCGAGCGGCGCCTCGGCGCGCGTCGGCTCAACGGTGGCCGTCAGCGCGGGTAGGGCGGCCGCAGCGGCGACGAGGCCTGCTGCCAGGGCGCGGCCGATATATCGGCGCGGTCGTCGCACCGGTCGAGACCGGTGCTGAATGGGTGTGATGTCGTTCATGGTTCCCCCCAGGATGCCAATGGTTACTGACTCACCCTATCAATTATCTAATAATCGTGCGCCAGACGTGGGCACATCTCTCATTTGGCCCCCGACCTGCACGTTTGTGACAAGTCTTTCAATACTTCCAGCCCTTACCTTTTCCATACAATTAACCGCATGGCGACAATGACACAAAGGATCCTGACCACCCTCACAATTCCACCGCCACAAGCGATAGCGCGGCCACCCTGTCAACACCACACGCAGACACGCCCCACAAAGACTTCAACCACGCTTCAAACAGAACAAGGTCGCGACACTCGCTCGATCAGACCCAGATATCCTGTTACCTCCCACACACTTATCGTCACACATGCACCACCTGCACCATGTGCAACAAGCGCATCACGAGCGAGTATTCCCCGACATAACGGGCATCTCGCGAATAACACCGAGCAATAGCCGATCGCGAACATCCCGACACTTACAACCCCACGACCACCCGCGACAGTTAGACTGGGACAGGGAGCGCATAGCTTCCACACAGTCCGTACGTCGCGCACAAGGCGCGGGGGAATGAGGAGTGCACGATTATGAGTATCTTCGACCGCTTTGAGAGCGCCGTCGAGAGAGGCGTCAACGGCGCCTTCTCGCGCGTGTTCCGGTCGGGGATTAAGCCCGTGGACATCACCACGGCGATCCGCCGCGCCATGGACGATTCTGTCCAGGAAGTCTCCGCGTCGCGCATCATCGCAGCGAACCACTTCACCGTCTACGCCTCACGCGAAGACCTTTTCTCCCTAGAAGCGTCGCTCGACGTCCTCGCCGACGAATTCGCCCAGCAGGCGACCGAGCACGCCTCCACCAACGACTACTCCCTCATCGGCCCCGTCAGCGTCGAATTCGTCGCCGACCCCTCCGAGCCCAGCGGGACCCTCAAGGTTGCCGCGGAAAACCGCAGGGGTGCCGCCGCCCCCGCCACGGCCTCGTCCGCGTCCCCCGAACACCCCATCATTGACGTCGACGGCGACAAGTGGCTCCTCACCGAGCCCGTCACCGTCATCGGCCGCGGCTCCGAAGCCGACATCGTCGTCAATGACTCCGGCGTCTCGCGCCGCCACCTTGAACTTCGCATCACCCCCACCGGAGTGATCGCGACCGACCTGGGCTCCACCAACGGATCCTTCGTCGAAGGCCACCGAATCGACGCAGCGACTCTGCTCGACGGCAACCAGATCGTTATCGGACGAACCAAGATCCTCTTCTGGACCCACCCAGACCAGAGCGGAGTTTAATGAAGTGACCACAGACCTCGCATTTACCGTTTTTCGCATCGGGTTCCTGGTGCTGCTCTGGCTCCTCGTGCTCGCGGCCGTCAACACGCTGCGACGCGACATCTTCGGCACCGTCGTGACCCCGCGCGGCAAGGGGCGCGACAAGGCCGCTTCGCGCCGCAAGGCCTCGCGTACCAAGCGCAAGAACAAGAAGCGCACGTCCTCCAACCCCCTGGCCCCCAAGGACCTCCTGGTCACCGGCGGGCCGCTCGTGGGTACCATGCTGCCCCTCGGCGAAGCGCCCATCGTCATCGGCCGATCCCCCGCATGCACCCTCGTGCTCGAAGACGAGTACGCCTCCAGCCGCCACGCCGCGCTCACCCCGCAAGCCGACGGCTGGTGGATCGAAGACCTCTCCAGCCGAAACGGCACGTTCATCGACGACGAGCGATTGAGCGCACCGCGCCAGCTCAAGACTGGCGACATCATCCGTATCGGCCAGACGACTCTCGAATTGGTGGGTTGATATGCCAGGAAAAGCCGTTCAATTCCACTACGCTGCCCGCTCCGACGTGGGCCTCGTTCGCTCCAACAACCAGGACTCCGGCTACGCGGGCGCAAACCTGCTGGTCCTCGCCGACGGCATGGGTGGCCCTGCCGGCGGCGACATCGCTTCCTCGGTGGCCCTGGCCCACCTCGTGCCCCTCGATACGGACTCGCACCCGGCTGACTCGATGCTGCCCCTCCTGCGCGAGGCCCTCCTCGACGCGCACGAGGAGCTCACCGACCGCTCGAGCCGCGACCGCGACCTCGAGGGCCTGGGCACCACCTGCATCGCGCTCATGCGCTCCGGCAACCGCCTGGCCATGGTCCACATCGGCGACTCGCGCGCCTACGTGCTGCGCGGCGACACGCTCACGCAGGTCACGACGGACCACTCCTTCGTCCAGTACCTGGTCGACACCGGCCAGATCACGCCCGAAGAGGCCGAGCACCACCCCAACCGCAACGTCGTCCTGAAGATCCTCGGCGACGCCCAGGCCGACGTCGCCCCCGACGAGACCATCCGCACGGCCGTCGTCGGCGACCGCTGGATGCTGTGCTCCGACGGCCTGTCCGGCCTCGTCTCCCCCGAGACCATCGGCCAGGTCATGGCCGACTTCAAGGACCCGGGCGAGTGCGCCGAAGAGCTCATCCGCCTGGCCCTCCTGGGCGGCGGACCCGACAACATCACGTGCGTCATCGCGGACATCGTCCCCGCCGGCACCTACCCGCCCGCGCCCCCGCAGATCGTCGGCGCCGCGGCCATCGACCGCAACGCCAAATCACGCGGCGGCGAAGGAGCGGCGGCGCGCGCTGCCGCCCTGGGAGCCAAGGCCTCGGGCCACGGCACCGACGACGATGACGCGCCCGTCGAACTCAAGCCCCGCACTTCCTGGTGGACACCCATCTTCGTGTCTCTCGTGACCGTGCTCGTGGTCGCCGCCTCCTGGCTGTCCTGGAAGTGGACGCAGACCCAGTACTACGCGGTGGGCCAGGACGGCTACGTCGTCATCTACCAGGGCATCCCCCAGGCGATCGGCCCCTGGCGCCTCTCCCACGCGATCGAGGTCTCCGACGTCGCGCTGTCCGACCTGTCCCCCGTGGACCGCCAGCGCCTCGACACGCCGGTGCTACGCTCCACGCGCCAGGAGATCGACGACTACATCGAGGGCCTCAAGCGTTCCTCCGTCACGCCCTCTCACGAGACCAACCAGCCGAGCCTCCAGTCCGGCCAGAGCCAATCCGGGGTCCAAAGCGGAGAGGACTCCTAATGGCAACAGTCTCGATCGCACCGGCTAAGCCGCGCCGTTTTCTTGAGCTGGGCCTCATGGCCCTGGCCCTTACCGTCGGCATTTCCGGCTACGTCCTGACCTCGCTCAACGTCACGGATACGATCCCCGCGAACCTGCTCCCGCAGATCGGCGTGCTCGTCGCGCTCGCCATCATCGGGGAAATCGGCATCCACTTCCTAGCCCCCTACGCGGATCCCGTGATTCTCCCGATCGCGGTGGCCCTCACGGGCCTGGGCCTGGCGATGATCTACCGCCTCGACCTGGCGTATGAGGCTGGCGCTGTCGGGGACGTGGTCGGCTTCCGCCAGGCGCTCTTCGTGGGCGTCGCGATCGTCATTGCCGCCATTATCTTGATCTCGCTGCGCGACCACCGTATGCTGCGCCGCTACACCTACACGTTCGGCATTCTCTCGCTGTTCCTGCTGCTCCTCCCGATGGTCCCGGGCCTGGGCCAGGAAACCTTCGGCGCGCGCGTGTGGATTCGCCTGGGCCCCGTCTCGATTCAGCCCGGCGAGCTCGTCAAAATCACGCTGGCGATCTTCTTCGCCGGGTACCTGGTCACCAACCGCGACAACCTGGCGATCGGTGGCCGCAAGTTCCTGGGCATGCGCCTGCCGCGCGCCCGTGACCTCGGCCCCATCCTGGTCGTGTGGCTGATCGGCATCGCCATCCTGGTCCTGCAGCGCGACCTGGGCACCTCGCTGCTCTTCTTCGGCATGTTCGTTGCCATGCTGTACGTGGCCACCAACCGCGTGTCCTGGCTCTTCATCGGCTTCATGCTGTTCGTGCCCGCCGTCGCATTCGCCGTCAAGTTCTTCACCCACGTGCAGACGCGCTTCAACGGCTGGCTGTACGCCCTCGACCCCGAGTACTACCACGGCACCTCCTACCAGCTCGTCCAGGGCATCTTCGGCCAGGCGTCGGGCGGCCTCATGGGAACCGGGTGGGGCCGCGGCTACCCGCATCAGGTTCCGCTGGCGAACTCCGACTTCATCCTGTCCTCGCTGGCCGAGGAGCTGGGCCTGGTCGGCATGGCCGCGATCCTGGTCCTGTACCTGATTCTCGTCCAGCGCGGCCTGCGCGCGGCCCTGACGGTGCGCGACGGCTTCGGCAAGCTTCTGGCCACCGGCTTGAGCTTCTCGCTGGCCATCCAGCTGTTCGTGGTTCTCGGCGGCCTCACGCGACTCATCCCGCTGACGGGCCTGACCGCCCCCTTCCTCGCGGCCGGCGGCTCCTCGATGGTGTCCTCGTGGATCACCGTCGCCCTGCTGATTCGCGTGTCCGACGCTGCCCGCCGCCCGGCGTCCACCCAGTCTCCCTGGACCTCTGGAATCCAGGCGGCGCTGGGGGTGAGTGAGTAGGCATGAACGCACAGATTCGCAAGATTTTCGTCGTTGTCCTCATCATGTTCGCCATGCTGGGCCTGGCGGTGACGAACACGCAGTTCATTTCCGCGCCCTCTCTGAACGCGGACCCGCGTAACGTGCGCACCAACCTGCACGCGGCCGAGATCGACCGCGGACCCATCATCGTGGAGAAGACGGCCATCGCCTCGTCTGAGCTCGACGACGACAACCACTACACGCGCGTCTACGACCAGGGCTCCCTCTACGTGTCGGCCACCGGCTACTTCTCGTCGGTCGGTTACGGGTCGACCGGCATCGAAGCTGCCCAAGAGAACGTCCTGGACGGCCAGTCGCAGACCCTGCTCGGACAGCGCCTGCGCAACCTCCTGACGGGCGAAAAGCGCCAGGGCGGGGGCGTCGAGCTGACGCTGCGCGCCTCCATGCAGGAGGCAGCTGCCGCCGCGCTCGGCGACCGCAAGGGTGCCGTTGTGGCCCTGGACGCCAAGACCGGCGCAATCCTGGCCCTGTACTCGTCGCCGTCCTTCGATCCGAACGCACTGGCCTCCCGTGACGCCGGCGAGGTGCAAGACGCGTACGCGACGCTGGACGCCGACCCGAAGAACCCGATGCTCAACCGCACGATCTCGGAACGCTACGCGCCCGGCTCGACGTTCAAGGTCCTCACCGCGATCGCACTCATCGAGAACGGCATTGCCAATCCCGATACCCGCATGGACTCGCCCGTGTCGACGACCCTGCCGGGCACGAACACCGAGGTCTCCAACATCGAATCCTCGACCTGCGGCGACGGCAAACCGACGCTCACCGAGGCCTTTGCACGCTCGTGCAACACGACCTTTGTGCTTGCCTCCGAAAAGCTCACCACCCAGCAGCTCACAGACGTGACGAAGCGCTTCGGCTTTGGCCACGAGCAGGAAATCCCGCTGACGGTCATCCCCTCCGTGTTCCCCGCGGACGCGGACAGCGCGCAGCTCGCCATGAGTTCCATCGGCCAGTACACGGTCCAGGCGACGCCCATGCAGATGGCGCAGGTCGCGCAGACGATCGCCAACGGCGGCCAGATGATGAGTCCCTACCTGATCAAGCAGATCGTGGACGCCGATAACCAGACCATCCGCAAGACCAAGGCGACGGAAGCCGGCCGACCGATCTCCGCCGACACGGCCTCGAAGGTCACCGGCATGATGCAGGCGGTCGTCTCCCAGCCGTACGGCTCTGGAACACCGATGGCCCTGCCCAACGTCTCGGTCGCTGCCAAGACCGGCACCGCCGAAACCGGCGACGGCGACCGCGCCAACGCGTGGGCCATCGGCTTCGCGCCCGCGGACAACCCCCAGATTGCGTTCGCTGTCATCGTCGAAGGCGATGAGACGAACCCCACGCCGCACGGCGGTGACGTTGCCGGACCGGTCGCTAAGGCCGTCCTGGAAGCGGGGCTCCAGTGAGTGTTCCACGGATGACATCAGGCGCCGGGCGCGTGCTCGGCGGACGCTACACCCTGCTCACCCCGATCGCTCAGGGCGGCATGGGTGAGGTCTGGAAGGCCCGTGACCGCGTCAGCGGCCACATCGTGGCCGCCAAGGTCCTGCGTCCCGAGCTGGCGGGCGAGGAGCTGTCCCTGTCGCGCCTGCGCCTCGAAGCGCGCAACTCGATGTCGATTTCCCACCCGAATATCGCGAACACGCAGGACTCGGGCGAGGAAGACGGCATCGGCTGGATCATCATGGAGCTCGTCGACGGCTACCCGCTGACGGACTACCTGCGCGGCGGTTCCCGCATCGAGCCCGAGTACCTCATGCCGATCCTCGTGCAGGTCGCGATGGCACTGGGTGCCGCCGCGCGCGCGGGCGTCGTGCACCGCGACATCAAGCCCGCGAACATTATTGTTCGCCCTGACGGCATGGTGAAGCTGACGGACTTCGGCATCTCACGCGCCAGGGACCAGGTGAACCTAACCGCCGCGGGCATGGTCATGGGTACCGCCCAGTACCTGCCTCCCGAGCAGGCCATGGGCGAGCTGGCCACGCCGATCGGCGACCTGTACGCGCTGGGTGTCATCGCCTACGAGGCCGCCGCCGGTCGGCGCCCCTTCACGGGCGAAACTCAGGTCGACATCGCGTTCGCGCACGTCAACGACCCCGTGCCGCCCCTCCCCGACTTCGTCCCGGAACCGCTGGCCGACGTCATCTTGCACCTGCTGGAGAAAGATCCGGCCAAGCGCCCCGAATCCGGCTCCGCCGCCGTGCGCGAAATCGCCGGCGCCGCCAAGGCCATGGGTATCTCCGTGACGCCTCGCCCACTGCCGCTGCCCAAGGCCGCGCAGCAAGCCACCGAGACACGCACCCCCGTCCAGCCCTCCGTGCCGATCCTCGCCCCCGTGCGTCACCTGACCCGCCGCACGCTGCCCGACGAGATGCTCCAACCCCCGTCAGGCCTCGTTCCCCGCGTCCGCTCCGTCACGGGCCGCCACGCGGTCGTCCCGCGCATCATTGACGAGGCGACCACGATCGCCCCGTCCTCCACGATGATTCCGATCACCGGGCGCCACCCTGTGCTCCCGCGCATCATCGACGAGCCCGCGCCGCCGCCGTCGCCCAACCCGCTCTCCCCGCCCACGCGGGTGCGCCGCATCATCCCCGATACCACCGGCGAGCAGCCCCAGGTCTCAGGTTCGAAGCCCTCCCTGACGTCGACGGGCCGCCACGCGGCCGTTCCCTCGGCTCCCCAGGGTCCAATCTCGGCGTCCATCCCCACGCGCGTGGTCTCCAAGCCCCCCGCGGCTGCCCCAAGCCCCGCCATGCCCGAGCCGCCCGTGCCCCGGCCCATCAAGTCCTCCCCCCCGAAGGCCAAGGAACCCTCAACGGTCACCCCCATCGACCCGCGGCAAGAAGCAGCGCCCACCAAGCCTGTGAAGCGCGGCAGGAACGGCAAGCCCGTATCGGCGCCGGACCAGGCGAGCCCTGCGTCCTCCGATAGGGCGCGCACCGGCTCGGCGCCCACGGCCACCAAGCCCGCCACGGCCAAGTCGGCGCCCACAAAGCCGGCCGCACCCAAACCCGCTCCCGCTCAGCCTGCGGCTGCCAAGCCCGCCACGGCCTCGTCGGCACCGGTCGACCAGACCGCCGAACGCCGCGCGGCCCTCAACGAGCGCCTGCGTCAGCGCGCACAGCACCGCCAGGCCGAGGACGCCGCCGAAGAGCAGCGCCGCGCCCAGATCGCGCGCGAGGAGGAAGACCGCCAACGAGAACTGCGCGAGGCACGCGAAGCACGCCAGCGCCGTGAGGCCCGCCAGCGACGCGAGGCCGAACAAGCCCAGCGCAAGTCGGCCCGCGCCGGCGCAACGAGCGTGCCCCAGCCCACCAGCGACGCAGGCTCGGATCGGCCCAAGGCCACCAAGGCCTCGTCGAAGAAAACGACGAACACCGGCTCCACGCCACGCGTGTACGGGACCGTCCCGCAACCCGGCAAGAGCAAGAAAAACAATAAGAAGGCGTCCACACGACCGCGCCGCTCGGTCTACGAGCCGAGGCCCGAGAAGACCTCGCGCGGCCCGCAGTGGCACGAGCTCGACGCCCGCTCAGCCGAGCGCAAGCGACCCGCGGCAAAGACCGCGTACTCGCGCAGCGTCGTCGCCCCGCCAGTGCCTGCGTCTAAGAAAATTATTCGCCTAGTGGTCATCGCACTCATCGTGGGTGCGCTGATCCTACTCGCAGCCTTTACGATCAAGTCCATGCTGAGCTCCCTCATCCAACCTAACGCGGGGGCAACCATTACCGAGGAGGTTAGGACATGGCACAGCCCATGGCCCACCGTCTAGCCGGCCGATACGAGGTCCGCTCGCTCATTGGGCGCGGCGGAATGGCCGAAGTCCACCTGGGCTTCGACACTCGCCTGTCGCGCGTCGTCGCCATCAAGATGCTGCGACGCGACCTGGCGCTGGACTCGATCTTCCAGGCACGGTTCCGCCGCGAGGCTCAGTCCGCTGCGTCGCTGAATCACCCAAACATCGTCGCCGTGTACGACACCGGCGAGGAGATCGTGTCGGACGCGACCAACAGGTCCCTTGCCATCCCGTACATCGTCATGGAGTACGTCGAGGGGCACACGGTCAAGGAGCTCATCTCCGACGGCACGGCCGTGCCGATCAACGAGGCCATCGAGATCGTCTCCGGCGTCCTGTCCGCCCTGCAGTACTCGCACGCCAACCACCTGGTGCACCGCGATATCAAGCCGGGCAACATCATGCTGACCCCCGAGGGCAAGGTCAAGGTCATGGACTTCGGTATCGCGAGGGCCCTGACCGACTCGCAGGCCACCATGACGCAGACGAACGCCGTCGTCGGCACCGCCCAGTACCTCTCCCCCGAGCAGGCCCGCGGTGAGACCGTCGACGAGCGCTCCGACCTGTACTCGACCGGCGTCGTCCTCTTCGAGCTGCTCACGGGCCGCCCGCCCTTCAAGGGCGACTCGGCGGTGGCCGTCGCCTACCAGCACGTCGAGCAGATCCCGCCCACGCCCTCGTCGATCCTCTCCGACATCCCGGATTCTCTGGACCGCGTGGTGCTCAAGGCCCTGGCGAAGAACCGCGACGACCGCTACCGCAGCGCCGCCGAGATGCTCTCCGACCTCCAGCGCGTCGCACGCGGCATGGACGTGGGCGCCCCGCCCGCCGACTCGTGGGCGACCGAAGTCCTGCCCTCCGCCGGCCTCGTCGGTGCGCGCGCTGCGGTGCCCGCGGCCACCTCCACGGTGAGCGCGCCCGCAGCCGGGGTCTCCTCGACCTCGACGTCGCTGCCCGCGGTCAGCTCCGACGGGGACGCCGCCAGCAAGGCAGCGGCGGCCCGCAAGCGCCGCACCGCGATCATCATGACGCTCGTCGTCATCGCACTTCTCCTCATCGGCGGCAGCGTGTGGGCTCTGAGCCGCAGCGCCGCGACGCCGGAGGCCGTCTCCGTACCCAACGTCGTCGGCCTGTCCCAGGCGGATGCGAAGTCCCAGATCGAGGCCGCCGGCCTCGAGTGGGAACTCAACCCCGAGAAGGTCGCCTCCGACACCGTCGAGAAGGACTCGGTCGCCTCGACCGACCCCGCTGGCGGCGCCCAGGCTGAGAAGGGCTCGACCGTGCGCGTCACGATTTCCTCGGGCCCCGACTCGGTCACCCTGCCCGACAACCTGGTCGGCATGAGTCCCGACGATGCCCGTCAGGCTGTCGAGGCCTTGGGCCTGAAGTGGGAGGTTAACTCCAGCAAGGTCGCCTCCGACACCGTCGCCGAGGGTAAGGTCGCCCAGACCAACCCCTCGCCCGGCTCCAAGGTCAAGGCCGGCCAGACGATCACCGCGTACCTGTCCTCCGGCTCCGACCAGGTCGAGGTCCCCGACCTGGTGGGCATGAGCCAGGACCAGGCGCGCAGCGCCCTGAAGGCCGTCGGCCTGGAACTGGGTAACGTCACGACCGTCGACTCCGACAAGGATAAGGACCGCATCGTCTCCCAGGATCCCGAGACCGGCTCCAAGGTCAAGAAGGGCACCACGATCGCCGTGTCCATCTCGACCGGCAAGGCCGCCCAGGTTGAGATCCCCACCGTCGTCGGCATCAGCCGCGAGGACGCCGAGGCTCAGCTCAAGGCCCTGGGCCTGACCGTGACCGTCGAGGAAGTCAGCGGCAGCCAGCCCAGCGGCCAGGTCACCGCCGTCGAACCGGGCGAAGGCTCCAAGGTGGACAAGAACTCGACCGTGAAGCTCAAGGTTTCCAAGGGTTCCGCATCTCCGACGCCCAGCCCGTCGCCCTCCACCAAGAAGTGAGCCCCCGGCCACCCAACGATCAGGGCCCGCACCGACAGGATTCTTCCTGGGGTGCGGGCCCCGTCGTATGCGCACGCCGAATGGCGGGCGTGGAGCGAGTGCTGCGGGGCGGGGTGTTGTGTGCAGGGTGGCGCGGGGGCATGTGTGAGCGCGCAGTTTCAGGCACGAGGCCTGGGTTGCGTTCCGGCTTCGTGGCGGCGCCCTCGGTCGTCTCCTCAGCTGACTCAGCACGAGGCCTGGGTTGCGTTCCGGCTTCGTGGCGGCGCCCTCGGTCGTCTCCTCAGCTGACTCAGCACGAGGCCTGGGTTGCGTTCCGGCTTCGTGGCAGCGCCCTCGGTCGTCTCCTCAGCTGACTCAGCACGAGGCCTGGGTTGCGTTTCGGCTTCGTGGCGAACGTGCTCAGCTGCTGTGGCGTGCGGGACGTATGACCGGAGCGTTAGCCCGATAGGTGGCACCATGGGCCCCTTGATGCGCACGTTAACCCGTTTGGTGGAGCGTGGGCGGGGCTGCCCACGCTCCACTCATGGGGCCCACGCTCCACTCACGAGGCCTACGCTCCACTCATGGGACCTACGCTCCACTCACGAGGCCCACGCTCCACTCATGGGGTCCACGTACCACGATCCCAGCACAAGCTCGCCGACGGGCACAAAGCCAACTCCGATTCCGCGCCAGGCGCGACCCACGCGGATAGGTTGCGCGCACGCGGATAGGTTATGCGTTCGCGGATAGGTTATTAACCTATCCACATGCTTCAAACCTATCCGTGAGCTGATTACCTATCCGCATGTGACCGCCCGCAGGCAAGCACATCTGCGTCCCCGTAGATGACCACCAGTCCTAGCCGGGCATCGAGACAACGCGACGAACCGAAGCCCTGCAGCATAGGCAGCAAACGGACTAACAGGGCCAGCCGACCCGCGTGCTAGCATATGGTTACTTCATCACCATATGACTGCGACCCATATGCTGGGCTCCCAGTCAGACCTGGAGCGCAGATATGAGTGACACGACGCAGGACGTTGAGCATTGGGACCCCGATGAGGATGCCACCATCATCGTGCCCATCGAAGACGATTACGCCCTCGTGATTGGACCCAACACCAAGGGACTCGAAAAGATCAATAGCTTGTTGGTGGCTGATCGTGCGCTTAACGATCTCATCGCATCAATTGGCGAGGGAGCGTCACTGACTGGAGGAGCAGCCTCAGCGACCAACGCAATCCAGCACATGTCCGGCCTCTACAAACTGGATGCCGTCACCAAGGCACACCTAGCCGCGGGCAACGCACTCACAAAAACCGCAGATGGCAGATTAATCGGAGTCGTCAGAAACACGGGTGGACAAATCAGCCGCCAAGCACGCCTCATTCCCGTGTCGGCTCCCCAGATCGCGGGAGCGATCGCAGCCATCGGACCTGCGGTTGCAATGGCTGCTGTGCAGATGCAGCTCAACAACATTTCCAAGCAGATATCAGCAGTTCAGCAAACTGCCACACAAACGCTGCAGGTACTCACTGACTCAAGGAACGCCGATTACCTAGGTGATTGTCAGACCATCAATGAGGTCTATCAAGCTAGCTCCAACCATGGCTACGTGTCCGAAACAGACTGGTCGATAGTCTCACCCCTCGTTCCCCGCATCAACTCCCATAGGCGCTACTACAAGAAGCAGGTTGCAAACCACCAGCGGGTACTCAACGACACTCAGCGAGATCTGTCGAGAACAAGAAAGTACCTACAGGACAACGTCAGCAATATCCTCGCGGACTCATCTGCAGCGTTCGAGACGCTCCGGGCATGGGCAAGCCTATCTGTGCTGCGCCGTGCACGGGCCCAAGCTCACGGCGAACACCCCCACGCCGAACTACCTCAGATTCTCCAGGAAGTTGAAGCTGACCGGGAGATCCAGCGCATGCTCCTCATGGGCCTCATGCGCGAACTCCGCATTATCTCTGAACTTCCCGGTGCATCATCGTTCTTTTTCTCGCAGAAACGGCAAGATAAGACAGCTTCTCGCGACACGGCGACGAAACTCCTCGAGCAGCTCAACGAGCTTGAGCAGCAACTGGGCATCAAAGAAAACCCTGTGCCCAACCCTGATGTCACGTGCGCGCCCGCCAACTACGATGTGTCTCCCTACACCAAGATCCTGCGCTGGTATCTGGACGAGGGCGAAGAGCTCAAGGCACTCACTTTCCCCATTGACAGACTCTCACACAGTCTTCTGGCCAAGGCGCCCAGTCAGTTTGCTAGCGGGGTTAACAACCGGGCCTGGTTGGTGCTCCCACATGCCCAGGACTCAACGGAATGGAGCCTGGGCTGGGTGAAACGCGCTACCGAAAGAGCAGTAACGGTCTCACCTGAGATGGTTGCCGTTACCGGCCGCCGCATCATCACCGCTGACCCACAGGAGTTCATTCAAAAGGGCATTGTCAAAGAAGAGTTCCCCATCAACGACGTGACTCCAACGTTCACGGACACAGATGACGCGCTCCCGGAGCTGCACCTCACGCAAGGGGAGAAAAAATCTCGCGAGTGGTGTTTCCCGAGCGCCGCACGCGTCGAAGCGCGCAGCATCGCTGAGATGCTCGTCGACGATCCCGCGCAGCTCCTACCGCCCGCGAATCCTGAGCTTGCCAACACGCAGAGAGACGAATTAGAGGCCGCAGACCGGGGCGACCCGGAACTCGCAGAGAACCCGGAGTCCGTAAAGAACGACGAATCGCCAGATCCAGGACCGGAAGAAGCCCCCACGCAACCTACAGCGTGAACCGATCCGCGACGACGGGCTTGAGGGACACGGCCCGCTCGCGCGCGGACACGTCGCCGCAGGCGGCCAGCCAGTTGGCGAACATGAGGTGCCCGGACTGGGTCATGACGGACTCGGGGTGGAACTGGACGCCCTCGAGGGGAAGGGTGCGGTGGCGCACGCCCATGATGATGCCGGACTCGGTGGTCGCGGAGACCTCGAGCTCGTCGGGCATAGTCGCGGGGTCGATCGTGAGGGAATGGTAGCGGGTGACGGTCAGCGGCGAGGGCACGCCCTCGAACACGCCGCGCCCGTCGTGCGTGATGACGGAGGTCTTGCCGTGCATGAGCTCGGGCGCGTGCCCGACGGTCGCGCCGAACAGCTCGCCCAGGGCCTGATGCCCCAGGCACACGCCCAGCATCGGGATCTCACGCTCAGCGCAGTCGGCGATGGTCTGCAGGGAGGCGCCGGCGCTCTTGGGGTCGCCGGGTCCGGGGGAGATGAGGACGCCGTCGTAGCCGGCCTCGAACCATGCGGGATCCACGACGTCGTTGCGCACGACGTCGACGGTGGCGCCCAGGTGGCGCAGGTAGCCCACGATCGTGAAGACGAACGAGTCGTAGTTGTCGACGCAGAGGATTCGTGCCATCGTCGGTCCTTTCATGTACGAGGCCGTGGCCCCTTCTCCGGCCTCCATCGTAGGGTGCTCCCTCGGTGGGCGCGCGACCGCTGTCCGACAAACGGGCGGTGCGGCGCGGAAAGCGGCGGCATAGAAAGCGGCGACGCATTCACGAATGAGAGACGGGAGACCGACCCGCGCCCGTGGGACAGCCGAGCAGAAATTCCCACATCCACGGTTCGCAACCCCGCCCAACGCCCGAGGATACGGCACGAGGCCGGGGTGGCCCCGGCCTCGTCCCTTCCCAGAGTGAGCGGCTCAGGCGCCGCCGACGGAGGACTGCCCCAGCTCCAGGTAGGACTGGACCCAGGGGTAAACCCAGGTGAACAGGGCGGCGACCGCAGCGCCAATCAGGATGAGGGATTCAATGACCTTGAACCAGGTGGGGCCGGGCAGGTGGCGGAAGATCCATGCGTACATGTGGGGTCCTTCAGTTCGTGGGTTCGTCGACGAGTTCGGCGGGGACGCCCGTGTCCTTGGGGGTCCAGGATTCGAACTTGAGGTGGACGATGTAGCGTTGCCAGTTGCCGTATTCGGGGTGGCAGGTGGTCATGGTCATCCAGCGCTCGGTGGGGGTTTCGGACCAGGAGACGTCGTCGATGACGGGGGCGACGACGCGCATCTGGGTGGGGTCGGTGGCGTCGATGATCTCGGAGGAGACCATGGAGTAGACGAGGTAGCGGTCGTCGACTTCCACGACGACCTTATCGCCCTGGGTGAGGCGGTCGATCCAGCGGAAGTTGTTGCCGTAGGTGCGGCGGTGGCCGGCGACGGAGAAGTTGCCGACGCCGCCGGGCTGGGTGGTCATGTCGTAGTGGCCGGCCCATCCCTGGTCGAGGACGTAGGAGGTGGTGCCTTCGGCCAGCGGGATCTTCATCCAGTCCCAGGTGGGGACGTGGATGAGGCCGTAGACTTCGCCGTCGCCAACCTCGCGGTCGAAGGCGGGCGGGTCGTCGGTGCGGACTTCACCGAGGGTGCGCTTGGCGGGCTGGTGTTCTTCTTCGTACGAGGCAATGGTTTGTTCGACCTGTCCGGCGACCTGGTAGGTCGTCCAGTAGAGCTGCCAGACGGAGAAGAGCCCGATGACGACGGCGAAGGTGATGAGCAGTTCGCCGATGACGCCGACGATGTTCCAGAAGATGCTGGAGCCTTTTTTCTTCGCGGGCGCGTTTCGTGCGACGTGTTCACCCATGCGTTTCCTCCACGGTTGCGTAGTTGACAGTAAGCGAGGTTGCGGCAGGCGCGAAGCTCAGAGAGTCCTTTGTCTGCATGTCCCACCCGAGTCCATATTTTGTCACGTAGGCCTGGTAATTCACCATACGTGGATTTGCGGTAACCGTCGCGCGCAGGGTGTCAGGGTCGCCGATTGCTTGGATCACATAGGGTGGGGAGTAGCTGGTTCCATCGACCAGGATGACGTTGCCGATGCAGCGGATGACGGTCCGGTTGGTGATGCGCACGCCTTGGACGGTCATGGCTTCGGCGCCGCCGGCCCACAGGGCGTTCATGGTGTCCTCGATGTCCTGTTGGTGGATGACGAGGTCGTTGGGTGTTGCGCCGGCGGGGATGCGTCCGGGGGGCGCGTCGGAGAGGGTGATTTGGACGCCCGGGCCGCTCACGGGCCTCGTGGATAGGGCGGTGAAGGCGTCCTCGTGGGGTGCTGCGGAGGCGGAGGTGGAGGAAAAGCCTTGGACTTGGGCGTCGAGGGCGGCGACCTCGCTGTCGAGGACTGCGACCTGGGCCTGTCGCGTGCGC
The DNA here is from genome assembly GCF_041432775.1 of Pauljensenia sp. 20925_1_34. NCBI lineage: Bacteria > Bacillati > Actinomycetota > Actinomycetes > Actinomycetales > Actinomycetaceae > Pauljensenia > Pauljensenia sp. 20925_1_34. The sequence goes on from NZ_JAPWAG010000009.1 coordinate 47,167, forward strand.
ACGAGGGTTGCGAGGTCCGAGGTCCCGGCTGGGTTTTTGCGTTCGTTGAGGGAGGAGACGGAGAAGAGCAGGCCGGACGCGATGGTGACGGCGAGGACTCCGGCCACGTGGCGGGCTTTGCGTGAGGGCATTGTTCCCCTTCCATGGCGCTGCGTTTTGGCACTTCCTAGGTCCGAGACTACGCTAGAGTATCGACTAATTCATCACCGCCGGGCGGTTTTCTTCCCGCGCGGGCCAGTAGAGAGGACCCGACGTGGCCGAATCGAAGAAGCGTAAGAAGAATGGGCACGAGGTCGAGGACGATACCGAGATCAAGAGCTGGACGGATGGCATTCCGCTCAGCCCGGCCTGGTGGGCGCCCACGTTTGTGACCCTCATGATTGTGGGTCTGCTGTGGGTTGTCGTGTTCTACATTTCCCAGGGCATTTACCCGATTCCGAAGATTGGCCAGTGGAATATCGCGGTGGGTCTGGGCACGATGATGGTGGGCTTCTTGATGACGTTGCGCTGGCGCTGAGCGCGCGTCGTCGTTCGATACGTGAGTGGGGCGTTCCGGCTGCGGCCGGGGCGCCCCACTTCTTGTCATGGACGAGGCCAGGGCGGGCTATGCGGACATACGCGCCGCCATGACAACAAGTCTGGTAGCGTCGTCACATGGATACTATGTCACGCAACACATATGGATGTTGCGCTGCCGATCCTCTACACCCACGCCACTCGTCAAGAGGATGGCATGTGCCGTACTACATCGGGTTTGACTGGTGATACCGCTCACCGCTCCCAGGTTTCGTCTTCCTGATGACAAGACCCCTCCCACGCCGCGCGCGCAGGATCGGCGGAAGTGGCGCATGGTGCCCGTGGGTGTCGCAATCGTTGCGATCGGGATTGGCGCCGCGCTCGTTGCGCAGTGGGCCGTGCAGAACCATCGTCTTCAAGGCTCACAGTTCTCACTCACATGTCTGTCACTCTATGCCGCCGCTACTCTGCCGAATATAGCCGAGCGAAGTCTTCATCCGATGTCCAGACCGCGCCCACGATTCATGAATTCATCAATTGTGATTCCCGGGAGCTACGAGCAAATAGGGCTTGTTCTGACGGGCTGCTTGCTGTGGTTGTCGACCGTCGTCACGCTCGTGCTGGGTTTGATGATGCGCCAACCATTGAGCGCCATCGCCGTGGCGTGCGCGACCGCGTGTTTTGCATATATGTTCGGTACGAGCTCGCCGCTCGCGGATCTGCGGATAGCCTTCGGTGACCGGCAGACGACGACTCTGACTGAAGAGGGGATTCACTTTCACTTTCCGCCTCTTCTGTCGATTGAGGAACACAAGCGGAACACGGAGGTGTGGGTCCGCTGGAAGGACCATCTCGCCATCGGCTCGGTAGACGACGTGAACATTTTGTTTTCCGGTGATCTCACCCATCAGGGACGTTGGACGATCTCCTCTCACCATCTCGGGCTGCCCTACACGGGCCTCGATGCCCTCATGCGTCACTTCGGCGCACACCCCGAGGACCGTCCCCTCCTGTCCTCGCCCGAAGGAGTCACCCTGGTAGCGCGCATCCTCAAGGATGCCCGCGCACGCCTGGCAGGAGGCGCAGAGGAAGGGGCCGACTAGCCACGCATGGCCCGCGGCCCGTCACAGCGCGGGGCTCGAGGGCCACGGACCACGGTGTGAGCGCCGGAGACGCACGCGAAGACACGAGGCCATGGTTGCCTCATGCGCGCCTGAGGGTCACGCTCGGCTGAGCTGGACTCGCATCCCAGCGTCGTACATGCCGTGGAGGGTGAGCCCGGCGAGGCCGTCTTCAAGGCGGTCGGGATGCGCGCTCGCGAAGGACATGACGGTCGTGGCGCCGGCCTGCAGGATCGCGGGGGACGCGGGTGCCGAGGGCCCGAGGACGACGGTGTGGGCCTCGGAGGCAAGCGCAAGGAGGCGCGGCATGGTCTTGTTGACGAACGCGGAGCCGGAGATGAAGACGTAGTCCATCTCGGGGAGCAGGTATTCGCACGCGGAGTTCAGGAAGAGGCCGGGGCGGGCTATGCGGACATACGCGCCATCGTGACAACAAGTCTGGTAGCGTCGTCACATGGATACTATGTCACGCAACACACATCCGGACATTGCGCCACCCGTCCTCTACGCCCCGATCGCTCAGCGGGAGGACGGCGAGATCAGGTTTGCACTGGCGCACATGTTTGACACGACCCGTGTACTGCTCGTCTACACGTCGCTTGATCGGCTGCTAGATGGAATGGGCAAGACACAAGGCTGGGCACTCATCGAGACGAATCGGCTCCCAGAACTCAAAGAGGAGATTGGCTTCGACAAGCTTGAAGTCGATCGCTACATAGATCCTGAAGCACGCATAGCGAGGGCACAATGAGCGCAGATCTACGCATTATGGAAGGAGTAATACAGTCAGAAGTGGATTCCCATAATGGCCGGAGTGAGAGAGCGACACAAAAGGCGCAGGATCTCCCCATTAAGGTCGACGCCGGAGTCGCAACTGATATCATCACCGACATCATGGGCACGCTCGACTGTTCTGGATCAGGATTTGCTGACAAATCCAAAGAATTTGCAGAAAACCTAGAAATTCTACTGAAAAAACACCAGGAAAGCGAAGACACTGCCACCCAGTACTTCATTAAAGCAAAGGATCAACTCAAGGAAGAATCGTCGTCATGAGTTTAATTTCAGGTAACGGAAGCAGTCCAGAGTTTTCAACCAGTTCCATTGATACGAGAATCTATGGAGATCCCGAAATAATCCGCGATGCTGCAGCAAAAGTCTACGAGCTATACGACGTTCTACACGACGCGTCCTACGACATGGCACTGCCTCATGCTCGTTATACCGAGTATTACTGGTCAGGCATGACAGCACGCGCATACTGGGATGCGATCAGCACTTTCGAAAAGCGCACAAGAGATAATGCTAACTACATCTATGAGGTGTGGAATGCCCTACGAGCATATGCGCAACAGCTCGACTATCACTACCGCGACATGGAGACAATCCGCACCAATGCCCTACGTTGCGGCCTCACTATCGCCAATGATTACGACATTTTGGCTCCCGAACCGGCCGGAACGCCGCCGACAGCTCCCCCAGTGACCGCCCCAATGCGCGACCAGGACCTCTATCGCGTTGAGCTTGCAGAGCACCAATTCCAGATCCAAAAGGCTATTGATTACGACGGCCTGTCGCGCGAAACGCAGCTAGTCCGCGACGACCTAGACGATTGGGTTCGCAAACATTTACTCAATCTGCAAGCAAATCCTCCAAAAGGCTTTCTTAGTTACTTAGACGAGAGCACGCACACCTACGTCGAGCGCCCGTGGCAGACACTAGTAATCGCAGGCGATGGAGGCTTTGCCCTTCGTGCAGCTTCTCGACAGAATGCACTTGAGAAGAGCGCATCTGATTTAGCGCAACTGACGAAGCTACCCGGCATCCACCAAGTGCGTCCATACATGGACGCTAAACTTAGTCAGTACCTTGAGAGTAGTGCCGCTGCGCGTTCAGCAGCTTCACACTCGTCAATAGCAACGAAGGTTACCACGGGATTTTCTACTGCAGTTCTCGCCTACGATGTCGTTAGCTCTGACGAACCGACGAAAGAGGCCGTATCTGGCGGCGTCGCAATGTATCTAGGAGCAGCAGCCGGAACAGTTGTTGGCGGATTAGTCACGGCCGCTTCTGAGCGTCCTCAAGCTGGTGTTGTTGCTGGAACTGCTGCCAGCGTTGTAACTGAAAATATTGCGAAATCAGTCATTAAAGTTACCTATGACCAGATTCCATTAGAGTATCGCGAACGCATAGATAATACCTTGTGGCATTTGCCGTACTACATCGGGTTTGACTGGTGATACCGCTCACCGTTCCCAGGTTTCGTCTTCCTGATGACAAGACCCCTCCCACGCCGCGCGCGCAGGACGCGAGGGCGCGGCGAATACTGCCCTCCTGTGCGATACTCGTCGCGTGTGTGATTGGCACCGCACTCGGCGCACGGTGGGCCGCTCAGATTCCTAGTTATTCGATCTGGCAGTTCGAACTAGCGTGGGTGTCACTCAACCTTGGAGCGACACTGCCGCACATTGTCGAGCGAAGCCTTCACGCGCTCTTCAGGCCGCGCCCACGATTCATGAATTCATCAATTGTGATTCCTGGGAGCTACGAGCAAATAGGGCTCGTTCTCACGAGCTGTGTGACATGGTTGTCGGCCGCCTTCATGCTCGTCTGGGCCACGATGATGCATCAGCCGGTCTTCGCTGTCCTTACTGCGTCCGCAACCGCAGTACTGGCCTTTTTCTTGTGCTCGCGTCGCCCGCTCGCGGATCTGCGGATAGCCTTCGGTGACCGGCAGACGACGACTCTGACTGAAGAGGGGATTCACTTTCACTTTCCACCCCTCCTGTCGACTGAGGAACACAAGCGAAACACGGAGGTGTGGGTTCACTGGAAGGACCATCTCGCCATCGGCTCGGTAGACGACGTGAATATTCTGTTTTCCGGTGATCTCACCCATCAGGGACGTTGGACGATCTCCTCTCACCATCTCGGGCTGCCCTACACGGGCCTCGATGCCCTCATGCGTCACTTCGGCGCGCACCCCGAGGACCGTCCCCTCCTGTCCTCGCCCGAAGGAGTCACCCTGGTAGCGCGCATCCTCAAGGATGCCCGCGCACGCCTGGCAGGAGGCGCAGAGGAAGGGGCCGACTAGCCACGCATGGCCCGCGGCCCGTCACAGCGCGGGGCTCGAGGGCCACGGACCACGGTGTGGGCGCCGGAGACGCACGCGAAGACACGAGGCCGTGGCTGGCTATCGGGTCTCAGCCGAGCGAGCGGGCCACGGCCTCGTTCTCGGGTCACGCTCGGCTGAGCTGGACTCGCATCCCGGCGTCATACATGCCCTGGGGGGTGAGCCCGGCGAGGCCATCTTCAAGGCGGTCGGGATGCGCGCTCGCGAAGGACATGACGGTCGTGGCGCCGGCCTGCAGGATCGCGGGGGACGCGGGTGCCGAGGGCCCGAGGACGACGGTGTGGGCCTCGGAAGCGAGCGCAAGGAGGCGCGGCATCGTCTTGTTGACGAACGCGGAGCCGGAGATGAAGACGTAGTCCATCTCGGGGAGCAGGTATTCGCACGCGGAGTCGGGGTAGTCGCCCTCGAGGACGTTGCGTTCGAGGATGGTGAGCTCGGCGGCGTCGGGCATAGCAGCGGGCGCGAAGGGGAAGTGGCCGATGACGGCGACTCGTTTGCCGGCGACGAGGGGCGCGTAGGGGTGGAAGGTGCGTGCCCAGTTGTTTTCTTCGCAGGGGCGGAATCCGTGGGCGAGGGCGCGTACTGGGTGGGAGTGGTAGGCGTTGACAGCTGCCATGCCGATGCCGGCGTCTTCGAAGTTCCAGGATTTGGCCAGGGCGGCAACGTCGCGCAGGGGGCGGCCGACGAGGTCGGAGGGATCGTCAGTGAAACGGGGACGGGATTGGACGTTCATCCCGAAGGCCATGCCAACGCCGTTGTCGCTGGTGGCAACACGGCGCCACTTGCCGTCGGTGTGGATCTGGGCGACGGTGATGTCGGCGGGGATCTCGTCGATGAGCTGGTCGTACAGGTCCCAGGGGCTGGTCATGGTATCTCCTGTGGGGCGCATGAGGAAGGGTCCGGCACTATTTGCCGGACCCTTCCTATATTAGGTCATCCTTAGATGCCATGCGCCTGACGACTGTTGACCCGTTACGCGCCGTGGGCCTCGAGTAGGACGCGGAACGCCAGCGCATTGACCGCAATCATGCCCGCGATCATGCCGAGCGCTACGAGCGCCTGGTGCCGATTCTGCGCGGCTTCCGTGAGGCCCGGACGCGGGCGGGCCATGCGCACCAACACCCACGTGGCGCCCACGCCGGCGATCGCCCCGCCGAGGTGCAGCTGCCACGCGACCGCACTGCCCAGAAAGCCGAACACCAGGTTGATGCCGAGCAACACCAGGATCGGCCTGGTGTCGGCGCCACCCAAGCGTTGCAGGACGAAAATCGCCCCGAAGAGGCCGAACACCCCCGCCGACGCACCCGCCGCCGACGCGAACGCGTACTGAGGCTGCAGCAAACACCAGGCGAGGATGAACGCCGATCCGCCGAGCGCGCTCACCAGATACACGATCAGGAAGCGCCACCACCCAAGAACAGGCTCAATCGAGCGACCCACCACGTACAGGGTCAGCATGTTGAACACGATGTGGAAGAACCCGATATGAACGAACGCCTGAGTCAGGATCATCCACGGGTGCGACGCGAGGAACGCGGGGACGAGTGCAAGTGACGCCCCCACGCTTGGCGCCAGCAAGGTCACCGCATATACGACGACGCAGATCGCCATCATCGCGTAGGTGACGACCGGCGCGCCGGCCGCCGCCGCGCGCGAGGCCTGGCGCGCCCAGCCGCGCTTGGATGACGTGCAGTCCACGCAGATCGAGCGCACCTCGGTGGGGATCGCGCAGTCCACGCACATGGGCCGGTTGCAGCGCTTGCAGTAGTCGACGCTGCGCACGCCCGGGTGGCGCGGACAGTCGGGGGCGGCGCGCGGGTCAGAGCGCTGGCCGTAGCTCGGCATGCTCATAGCTTCCCTTTCGGCAGGCGGGTAAGGGACGAGGCCGGGGCGCACCATCCCGGTCACTGCACTGAGCAGCGGGGGCGGCCCCGGCCTCGTCGATGATGAGGGGAGAGGGTCAGTCGACGATCTCGATCGAGTTGATGACCTGCTCCGTCACGGGGCGGTCCTGGAGGCCCGTGGGGGTCGTGGCGATGGCGTCGACGACGCGCTTGGACTCCTCGTCGGCGACCTTACCGAAGATGGTGTGGTTGCCGAGCAGCCACGGGGTGGGGGCCACGGTGATGAAGAACTGGGAGCCGTTGGTGCCGCGGCCCATGCGCTTGCCGGCGTTGGCCATGGCGAGCAGGTAGGGCTCGTTGAAGTTCAGCTCGGGGTGGATCTCGTCGTTGAACTGGTAGCCGGGGCCGCCGGTGCCGGTGCCGAGGGGGTCGCCGCCCTGGATCATGAAGCCGGGGATCACGCGGTGGAAGATGGTGCCGTCGTAGAGGGGACGGGAGGTCTTCTGGCCGGTCGAAGGGTCGACCCATTCGCGCTCGCCCTTGGCCAGGGTCACGAAGTTGGTGACCGTGTTGGGGGCGTGGTTGGGGAACAGTTCGACGGTGATGTCGCCGGCGGAGGTGTGAAGAATAGCTTTCATGACTGTAATGGTCGCATCTTTTCCTGGTGGTTTCCTGACCGTCGTTCAGCTCACGCCCGCTAGTGGGCTGCACATCACAGGCGGATGTAGCACAATAGGACGTGAGTGGCGCATGTGCGCCCCCGTTAATGTGGACAGGATCGGAGACAACATGGCTACCTCGCCGACTTTCGATGCAGATAAGCTGCGTGCTACCTCTGAGCAGCTTCGCGACGCCGCCGCCGTTTACGCCGGGAAGGTTGCCGTTCGGGCTGCCGATCTGGCGAACCAGGGCGTTGATTGGGCCGCTCCCCGTGCCCAGGCTGCGCTGACCAGCGCGATCGAGCACGCGACCCCCGCAATTGAGAACGCCGCGGCTCGCGCGCAGGCCGCCGCCGCGCACGCCGGCCCCGCGATTGAGAACGCTCGCGAGCACCTGGTGGATGACTACCTGCCGCGCGCGTCCCTCGCTGTGAACCAGGCGGGCGCCGCCCTGACCGCTCGCGGTTCGCTGTCTGATCGCGCTCGCCGCGCCTCCGAGGTGTCGGCTGTCGCTCTGACGACCCCGACCCGTAAGCGCCGCAAGTGCCGTTTCCTGCGCGCCTTCGGCCTGACCGCACTGGTCGGCGCCGCCGCCGGTGCGGGCTACATCCTCTGGAAGCGTTCGCAGCCGATCGAGGATCCGTGGGCCGAGGAGTACTGGGCCGATCTGGATACGGATTCCTTCGTGCCGGAGACGGACGCCGAGAAGGCTACCTTCGAGCACTGACGCTTCGAGGTTTTAGCTGCTTGGTGTGGGGGCCGCGACGCATTGCGTCGCGGCCCCCACCCGTTGCGTCGCACCGTGATTCACAAGTTGCCAAACACGACGATGCAATAGGCTCCGCCCATGATGAGCCAGAGCATCACGTTCAGGATTATCCCTTGCAGGCTCAACATTCTTTGCGTACGGGTCGTGGACGTGAACAGACGGATGCACCCCCAGAGGAAACCGATGACGGACAGGGCAATGAGAGTCAGGGCGAGCAGGAAAAACTCACCGAACAACTGCGTCCTCAGCATGCTGATCAGTACCACGACGATGACTAATCCGGCTATGCCGCACCCAGGCGAGACCATGTCGACTACGCCCGCCCGTGACTGGCGCCGACAGGTTCCCGGGACTTGCGTGGCTGGCTGGGAGTGGCCGCCAGGATGCGGCTGCTGGCTCGCTTCAGCCCCCAATCGACCTGCGCGATACAGGTGGTGTGGACCCGCGGGCGTATTCGGAGCACTCATGATTCACCTTTCATTCAGCTACCGGCAGCGCTGCGCGCCCGCAGCAACGCTGAACGCCGACGGATCTGCCCCTAGCAGGCCGGGGCCGGGGCGGCGTCACCCAATCCTCGTAGCCGTGTATACCTGGAGCAGCATATAACCAACGACAGCGATCACCCATGGCGCAGCGTTCAGGATGACTCCCCACCGACACCAGGACTTCTGACGCTGCGTGATGCTCGACCCGTAGCCGACCAGCCCGCTCAGTCCTCCCACGAGATTGAGATGGAAGAGTAAACCCCCTCCCCACACGAAGGGGACATAGAAAGCAAGAATCGCGAGTTCGGAATTCTTCCCGTCTAGTGACGCCAGATAGAGGAAGAATCCGACACAGATGAGCAGGGCGATCAGCACCCATCCCGCGATGCCACACCAGACGCCAATCTTGTCGTTTGCACGTAGTTTCACCAGCCGAGGGTCAAACCCCTGCCTCTGGTAGACACCCGGGTGGGGCATGCCGGGCTGGTAGGGCATACCCCCATAATTGCGTGGATCCACCCCGTTGGTATGCCATTGACTCATGTTTTTTCCCTTGCACCTAGCACGACGCTTCACGCGGCGGTGATGATCGCCTCATGAGGAGGAGCTTCGACGTTCTCCTCAAAGGCTACGACGGAATCAGCGGCAACACGAGCATGGCGACGAAGAAGATGACATGCGGGCTCGCGTTCAGGACGATTCCGAGCCAGTTCAGCTTCCACTTCGTCATCTTGTCCCCCGCGCGCACCAGCCCGGTGATCCCGCCGACCAGGTTCACGGGTATCAAGAAAATCGAGGCAAAGAGCGGGTAAAATCCGATGACTTCCTTGCCCGAGGGATCCGGGTCGGATTCGGTTGCGAGTATCGACAACCACATGAGCAGCACAGTCAGGCCGATAATCACCCAGCCGGCGATGCCCAGGCCAACGGACAGCTTGTTGACCCGCGGGGGCAACTGCGCATAGGGGCCGACCGCATAGGCCTGTGGATACCCCTGATAGGGCGCCGCACCCGGGTACGGGTTCGCCCCCTGCAGCGCAGGCTGTACGGGCATTCCCATCTGGGGAGCTCCCTGCGGCGCGGGCTGCCCCGCAGGCTGCTGACAATAAGGCGTGCTCATCAAGTCCTCCTCTGTTGCACCGACATGCGGCAACGAGACTGTGAAGAACCCACACATCCCCCGTACCGAAAAGTCTTTCAAGAATTGAGATTAACGGTAAGTTCCTACCGGCGCAACGGACACTCACACGAGGAGAGCACGCAACACCTGGGCAACCCCGGCCTCGTTATTGGAGGGCGCCACGAGGCATGAGGCCTCCTCGCGTCACGCGACTACACCATCCACGTCCAGGTGCCGACAATGATCCACGGCAACACATTGAGAAAGAGCGCGAGGCAGCTCTGCATGACCTCTCTGCGGGTGCGACACCGAAGGAGGTCGACGAAACCGACGAGAGCACCGATGACGTTAATGACGAAGAGCAAGAGAAGCACGAGGAAAATGGCAACGACGAAACCATAGTCTCGAAGCGTTGCCCCGTCTTCGTTCGTGGCCATAAGGATGTTGACGACACCCCAGACGATCATACAGGCGATCAAAAGCCAGCCGCTGACCCCGCACGCCATGGACAGGGTCCACGTTCTGCGCGTACGCACCCGCCGAGCGGCGACAGACTCGCTACCGTCGGAAGCTTCCATGAACACCCCTCACTCCGACAAGTATTTTAAGTACTTGAGATTAATGGAGAGGAGGCGCTCACGCAAGGAGGACGATCGGAAGCGCATCGTTCTCGACGACATTCTTACGACGCCTCAGTGACCCACTTGACAAACATCAGAGCGATCATGAGGACGGTGAAAACACTGAGACGATAGCGTCGATCATGGCAAGGACGGAGGGCAGGAGGAAGATGACGAGCGGTGCGACGCTCAGCCAGAAACCGATCCTGTTCATGATCAGCTGCTTGCGCGTCATCAGGCGTTTCTTCGCTGACGCGCCGGTAGCCAGGCCGCAGACGGCGAGGGGCAGCACGACAAGCGGGGTCCCAACCATCGGGATAATAGCGATCACACCCCCCGCGGAGGTACTCTCGCCGGTCGAATTCGCTATCATCAAGGCCGTCACGCCGATGATCAGGAGAATCGCCACCCAGGTCGCGATCCCGAAGAAGAAGGCAGCCGGGATCTTCTTCTTGCTTGCCTCAGTACCCACCCCGCCGTAGAGCTGTGGAATACCAACCGGGTAGGCGGGTCCTCCCGTCGGATTCCCCGGATACTGCGCTGCGTACGGCTGTGCGGGGCCCGCCTGCGGCACCCTGTCTCCATATTGCGTGTATCCGGGCGTGCTCACAGGGTCCTCCATCCAGCGGGTATTTCAAGAATTAAAACTAACGGTAAGTTCCTACCAGCGCAACTAACAGCTACACCAGAAGCGCACGCTCACGACCTACGACAAAAACGGCTCCACAATCATGGCGACCATCTCCACAATCATGACGACCATGGTGACGAACATGATGGCGAAAAAGATGACGTACGGGCTCAGGTTGAGGATAATTCCCAGCCTGTTGAGCTTCCATTTCGCCGGCTTCTCCTTCGCTCTTGAGGACCCCACGGTGGCACCGATGAGGTTCAACGGACCGCCGAAGCACATCACAAAAAGAGGATAGAAGCCGCCAATATCCGCCTGGCTCGCGGACACATCCGGCGAGTGCGTCATTCTCCACGCATCCAGCACTAACAGCGCGATGAACACCCATACACCAATTCCACAGACGAGGGAGACGCAGTTAACCCGCACTTTCACAGGCCCTTGAGGTACTGACACATAGCCCTGCACAAATCCCTGAGGTGCCGTCGAATACCCCTGCGGCACGGGCTGCGCGGGCGCTCCCGCCTGGGGAATTCCCTGCGGCGGCCTGTCTCCATATTGCGTGTATCCGGGCGTGCTCACAGGATCCTCCATCCAGCGGGTATTTCAAGTATTGAGATTAACGGTAAGGTCCTACCCGCGCAACGGACACTCACCCGAGGAGAGCGCGCAACACCCCGGCTGCCCCACGTATGTCGGTCACCGCGTTTTCTGTCGTCCAGCAACAAACAACATGAGGCCGCAGAGTGCCAGCACCAACCCAAAAGGCACCACATCGAGGAGGACCATGACACCGAGCCAGGCAAGTCCATCTCCGCTGTCCCCATGATCGCCGGGAACGAACTCGATCCCCACACAGACAACGACCGACAACACCAGCCCTACCCCCGAGGAGCGGGAGTACCAACCTGCGTCGAGACGGCAGGAGCCGGTGAGGCGTCACCCACCACAGTCATCGTCTACTCCTCACACATGCACTACCCGGGATGACGCATGTAGTAGTTGACCATCTCCCGAATCCACTCGGCCCCGAAGGCGAGCGCCAGCAGTATCCAGTGAGTGACACTCAGACGCTTACCGAGCTTGCTCATTGTGAATTCCCGCGGGGTGGATGCGTAGGCCATGCCCTGAGCCCCAGTGCTGAATCCCATGACGGTCAGGACGATGAGAACGGGGAGGATTACCATTGGGGCGACGAAGCCGATCCACCCGAGCCCACTGGCATCACGCATCGCGCGCGCGGTGAGCACGAGGGCAACAGCGCCCACGATGGTGAGGACCGAGACGACCCATGCGGCGATTCCGTACGCGAGCGCCTTACGTGCGAGGGCCGAGGGATTGGGCAGACGCACCGGGAAACCCTGCGGATAGCCGGGCTGAGGGTACGTACCCGCAGCCTGTTGCGGAGCAGCAGGTCGCTGATCATTGGACATGCCGGATTCCCCTTCATCATCGCGGGGAGCCGACGTCGTCTCCCCAAAAGTATTTCAAGAATTGAGATTAACGGTAAGGTCCTACCCGCGCAACGGAGCGCTTCACCAGAAGCGCACGCTCACGACCTACGAGAAAAACTCCGCCACAGCCCCGGCGATGTACGCGATAAAGAAAAAACCCAAACCGATGACGTACGGGCTCGCATTGAGGATAATTCCCAGCCTGTTGAGCTTCCATTTCGCCGGCTTCTCCTTCGCCCTTGAGGATCCCACGATGACACCGATGAGGTTGAACGGACCACCGCTGGCCAGCACAAAAAGAGGATAGAAGCCGACGATAGCCGCCCCGCTCGCGGACACGTCTGGTGAGTGCATCAATCTCCACGCGTCCAGCACTAACAGCGCGATGAACACCCATACACCAATTCCAAAGACGAGGGAGATGTAGTTAACCCGCACTTTCACAGGCCCTTGAGGTACTGGCACATAGCCCTGCACAAATCCCTGAGGTGCCGTCGAATACCCCTGCGGCACGGGCTGCGCGGGCGCTCCCGCCTGGGGCACAACCTGCGGCGACCCTTGCGGCGCGAGCTGCACAGGCTGCGCGGGAACTGCGGGCTGCCCCGCAGGCTGCTGAGGATAAGGCATACTCATTTACTTCCTCTATCTCATTAGCGTTATTCGCATACGACAGTCATCCGAGGGTCAGTAGGGCCCCAGCAGTACCGGAAAACTAGGCATTCAAATCCAGACAAGGAGACCAACAGCGATCACCCACGGAAGAACATTCAGGACGATACCGAGCAAGCTCCACATCCGCTGTCGGCCGGATACCGAGGGCCCCACCTTCTGGGAGCCAGTAATCAGACCAATAAGATTGATGGGCAGAAGAAGGCCCATGTACACAGCGAACGGGATGATCCATACAAAGCCACCGTTTTCGGGATGGGCACTGTGCACAGCACTGTCAACGATATAGGCGCAGTACAGGAGTGACGGAGCCAGGACACCCAGACCGATGATCGCAAAAATGAAGGACAGCCTACTGATCTTTTCCGGGACCTGGCGCTGGGGCGCCAGCGAATATGGCACTCCCGCCTGGGGAACCCCCTGATATGCCGGCTGCGCGGCCTGCGCCAGCTGCGCGGGAACTGCGGGCTGCCCCGCAGGCTGCTGAGGATAAGGCATACTCATTTGCTTCCTCCACTCAATGGGCGCTATTCGCAGACAATAGTCATCCGAGAGCCATCACGGCGCCAGCAGCACCGGGGAAGCTCGACGTGCGAATCCAGGCAAGAAGAGCTGCAGCGATCACCCAGGGAAGAATATTCAGGCCGATACCGAGCAGGCTCCACATCCGCTGTCGGCCAGAGACCGAGGGCCCCACCTTCAGGAAGCCAGCAATCAGACCGGCGAGATTGATGGGTGGCAGGAGGCACATGTATACAGCGAACGGAATGATCCATACAAAACCACCGCCTTCGGGATGATCACTGTGCACAGCAGTGAAAACGATATAGGCGCAGAACAGGAGTGACAGAACCAGGACACCCAGTCCGATGATCGCAAAAATGAAGGACAGCCTACTGATCTTTTCCGGGACCTGGCGCTGGGGCGCCAGCGAATATGGCACGCCCGCCTGGGGCACAACCTGCGGCGCGGGCTGCGCGGGCATTCCCATCTGGGGAACTCCCTGCGGCGCGGGCTGCCCCGCAGGCTGCTGAAAATAAGGCGTGCTCATCAGATTCCTCCTCTATTGCACCGACATGCGGCAACGAGACTGTGAAGAACCCACACATCCCCCGTACCGAAAAGTCTTTCAAGAATTGAGATTAACGGTAAGGTCCTACCCGCGCAACGGGCACTCACCCGAGGAGAGCGCGCAGCACCTGCGCAACCCCGGCCTCGTTATTGGAGGGGGCGATGAAGCGCGAGGCCTCAATGACATCCTGGGAGGCGTTGGCCATCGCGAAGGACAGGTCCCCCTCGCTCATCATGGACAGGTCGTTACCGGCGTCGCCGAAGACGGCGGTCTGGGAGCGCTCGACGCCGAGGAAGCGCTGGAGGTCGCGCACGGCGCTGCCCTTGTCGACGCCGCGGATCTGCAGGTCCGCCCAATTCGCGCCCGAAATAGCGTACTGATGCGTGTCGGCGAAGTTGGCCAGGGTGGCCTCCGCGAGCGCCTCAACAGGGCCAAGGACGAAGACCGCTAGCTTGACGATCGCATCGTCGATCTCGCCGGCCTCGATCCCGTCGATGATGGCGACCTGGTCATCCACGCGCTTGGTGCGGTGATAGTAGGGCATGACGCCATCGACGAAACGGTCGTCGGTGCGCTCGACGTAGGCAAATTGCTTGCCGCACATGACCAGGCCTCCGTCGATCCCGTCCGGGCCCGAGGTTGCCTCGCGGACCAGGCGGATGACCTCGCGCACCGTGGGGGTATCCACCGGGTGGGAGGAGACCTCGACACCGTCGCGCATGACGATGCCACCGTTCTCGCCGATGACCGTCATGCCGGGGCGCCCGGGGAACATGTCGATGAGGGTCCACACCTGGCGACCCGACGCGGGTGCGAAGGTGACGCCGCGCACGTCCATCTGGTCGAGCAGCTCGTCCATGCCGGGCGGGAAGTTCTTGTCGTCGTCCAGGAGGGTGCCGTCCATGTCGACGGCGGCCAGGCGCAGGTCGGCGCCCGCGTAGCGCGCGGGGTCAGTGGGGGTCATCATGCGTCCATTGTGCCTGACCGGGGGCACGGGTGCTCACGCCCGGGGACGAGGCCAGCCTTGGTCACGAGCCTGAACGGGTAGCACCGCCCCGTTGAAGTGCCGACGCCGCCCCTGCGATGCTCGGTTCTATCGCCGTCAAATAAGGACGAGGTCGTAGCCATACAACAAGTACATGACGCCGCCGACCAGCGCGGCTACGACCAGGAGGGGCAGCAGCCACAGTCGGACGGTTATACCGTGTATCCGCCATTCGTCTACCATCCACATGACGCCCTCAGTGATCGCGACACACAACGTCAGGGCCACCAGCGGGGGAGCCGTAAATATAACGAAGACCAAGTGCAGCCCGTATAGCCAGTATGTTCCGTCACCGTTGTCAGTGTGATCCCCCGGCTGCAAGTCGAGCACGAATTTCACGATTGCCGGGCTCACGAGGAGCAGGATTGTCAAGAGGGCAAAGATGAGCCAGATCTTGGGCACCCGCGGCTTTGTTCGAACACGGCGAGCTGGCAGAGTCGGAGGAACATAACCCGGCTGCCACGCCATGTCCGAGACGGGCCTACCGGGGCCGGGAGGGGGCTGGATCAATCCCATCGGCGGCATCTGTGCGGGTATTGGGCGGGGCGTCCTCATCGTGTCATCGTTCATCGTCGAACCTCCTCGTTCGCAATGGATTGATTCCTACAAAAACCGGAACGCAGGTCCCTCACAATCCATGCTCACGTCCCCGCCCTTCAACGACGAACGAGAGGGACACAAGATCAAGCCAACACCCTGCGTGGAGGTCGCGCGTTCCGATACAACTCGATGCTACGGCAGCCCAGACGCATGCCGCCGGGGTTTGACACTGCAATTGTGCGGATCGTCGCTCGGGCGACCGCGGCCCACTCCCCGAGCATGGCTCTCAGCTGACATCGGAGACCCAATCGAAGGCCAACACTTTAATGCGCCACATCACAAACAATGTGTTATCGTGGCCACACCCCTAAATTGATCGACAATCGCATTTCAAGGAGAGAACCATGAGTCTGGAAGATCTGGCCAAGAAGGCCGAAGAAGGTTTCGAGAAGGCCGTCGACACGGCCAAGGAGAAGGCTGCAGAGGCCAAGGACAAGCTTGCTGAGCTCGCTGGCGACGCCAAGGACAAGGCGGAGGACGCCAAGGACAAGGCCGAAGACGTCGCCGAAGACGCCAAGGACAAGGCAGAGGAGATCGCCGAAGACGCGAAGGACAAGGCCGAGGACGCCAAGGACAAGGCCGAAGACATTGCCGAGGACGCCAAGGACAAGGCCGAAGACGTCAAGGACGAGCTCGAGAAGTGAGCCACCAGAAGGGGGGCGAACCAAGAGGTTCGCCCCCCTTCTCCATGCACTCGCGCCCCCGACGGTTTTGCATTCCCCCGCAGCTCGGACCCGCGCGAATCGCGAGGAGCGCTCTACTCCCGTCCCTCGCGCACGCCCGCCAGGATGCGGCGACGCAGCGGGACGGTCGCCTCGGAGGCGGCGACGATGAGGACAACACCCGCGAGCGCGGAGGCGAGCGCAATGAGGAAGCCCTTTCCCGCACCCGCCGCAAGCATCGGCGACAGGAACACCATGCCGAGCAGCATCGAGCCGACGATCATGACGAACGCGGGAATCGCGACCTCAAGTCGGCGACTACGGTCCATGAATCCCCTCGGCGAACCCATGTAGGACAGGGCTCGTACCTGGTCGGCTGAGTCGAGAACGCGGATCGACTGGTTGACCGCGGTCGACACGGCGCCCAGGGCGAGGGTGATCGCGAAGGTCAGCAGCATGCCCCGGTTGATGTCGCCGATGACGATGCGGGCGACCTCGTCCGCGCTATCCCCGCTCATCGAGATCGCGGAGGAGGCCGGATACATGATGCCCACGAGGAACCCGACGAGGGCCACCGCCCCGAAGGAACGCCAGACGGCGCGCGGGTCGTCGGCCATGCGTCGCCCAGCCACCATCATCTGGGGGCTGCGCGAAGCCCGAGCCATCAAGCGCCCCATGAGGCTGATCGACCAGACGCCCACCAGGTTGACGATCAGGAAGATCGCACCCATGAAGCCCATGAACACGGCCATGCCGATAGCAGTCCCCAGGTTCATCGCAAGCGTGCCGACGCTCAGCCACACCACGAGGAGGACCAGGCCGAGGATGGGGCCGACCGCGCTCACCCGGCCCGCCTGCGTGCGGCGTGCGACGCCCAGGGGCGTGATCGCGACTGTGCGCATAGCCAGCCACGAGGACAGGGCGGCCAAGAGGATCATGGCGAGCCCCTCGACGAGGAGGGCCACGACCCCCACCCACATCTCGCCGACCCCCATCGGGCGTCCCTGGAAGGACAGCGCACCCCACGCGGGCAGCGTCACGGCGTACAGGATCGATCCGACGACGACGCCGACGGCCGCGAACACGCAGGTTTCGAGGATGCAGGCGAGCTTCGTCTTTCCCGGCGCGAGGCCGACGAGGCGCAGGACCGCGAGGTCGCGCTCGCGCCTGCTCATGCCCAGGCGCGCGGCCGCTGCCCCCATCGAGATGATGGGGACGATCAGCAGGGTGGCCGCGAAGTACGCAAGCATCACGTAGAAGGGCGCCATCCCGTCGAGGCTTGAGGGATCATCGCCCGTGGCGGACGTGGCAGCCACGGCGGCTCTCGCCCCAAAGGCCATGACGCCGCCGGTGACCGCGAGCAGGAACGCGTGCGGCAGGGCGAAGGCCGCGACCGTGAGGACACTCGTCGCCCGGTCACGCGACCGCAGGAGCGCTCCGGCGGCTGTGCGCACGGCGCTCATCGGGCCACCCCCTGGCCCGCCGCGCCGGCCACCGTGGGGGTGCTCAGGGTCGTTCCCGACGAGGCCGGGGCCGGGCTGGGCGCGCCACTGCCTCGTCCCTCGAGGGAGATGCGGCCGTCGCGCACGTGGATCGTGTGCGGCAGGCGCGCGGCGACGGCGGGGTCGTGGGTGACGAGGACGAGGGATGCGCCGGTGGAGGCGCAGGCGCTCGTCAGGAGGGACATGACCTCACCGCCGGTTGCCTGGTCGAGGGCGCCCGTGGGCTCATCCGCGAAAATCACCGAGGGGTTGGTGGCGAGCGCACGGCCGATGGCGACGCGCTGGGCCTGGCCGCCCGAGAGCTGGCCGGGCCGGTAGGGGCCGGCGCCGTCGAGGCCGAGGTTCGTCAGGATCTCACGTGCGCGAGCGATCGCCTGCGATTTCGGCGTTCCCGCGAGCATGAGGGGCATCGCGATGTTCTCTTGCGTGGGCAGCTCGGGCAGGAGCTGGCCGTCCTGGAACACGAAGCCGAAGCGGCGCAGGCGCAGGTTGGAGAGCACCCGCTCCGACATGGTCGTCATCTCTTCGCCGTCCAGGGTGATGGACCCTGAGCTGGGGCGCAGCACGCCCGCCAGGCAGTGCAGGAGCGTGGTCTTACCGGAGCCCGAGGGACCCATGATCGCCACCTGCGTGCCCTGCGGGAGTGTCAGGTCGACGCCTGCCAGGGCGTGGACGGGCGTGTTCCCGCGCATGTATGTCTTCGTCAGTGCTCGGGTCACCAGACCCGCCGTGTCGTGTGTCATGTGTGAACGATAGGCCCGCAGCCCCCGCGTTTCTATGAGGGGCTGCCCTGGTCGCCCCCTGACTCATCCCCGACATTGACGCCGCAGTTGCTACGTTTGACGCATGAACCGCGCCCTGGATCCCCTCGCCGCCCAGCTGCTGCTACGCGCCTACGCGCGGGCCACGAACATGCTCATCGCGGGGCGATCCTTCGCGACGGACGACCCGACGCTGACTTCCCTGCTGCGCGCGTTCGGCGCCCACGTGGGCCCGCTGTCGGACGCCGAGGCCACCCCGGCCTCGCCCCCGGTCGTCTTCTCGCTCGAGGAGGACGCGGCCCCGAGGCCCGGGGCGATCACGGTCCTGGCGCCCGGCGGCGTCTTCCGCGCCGTCATCGCCCCCGACGGGCGCATTATCACGGGCCCCGGCGATGAGGGACGCATCAAGTGGGCGCGCGCCCATATGCCCGTCACCGAGGCGGCGGCACGCGCCCTGGCTCCCCTGGTGGCGGGCCGAAGCGTGGGGCTCTCCCTCGTCCTGGAACCGAAAACAGCGGCACTGGCTCTCATGCTCTCCGAGGCCGGGGCACGCGTGAGCGTCTTCGGCTGGGCGTCCGAGACCCGCGAGGACGTCGCGGCCCGCCTGCGCGACGCCGGCATCCCCGTGTTCGCGGACTCGAGCGCCTCCCGCGAGCGCGAGTGGGAGCTCGCGCGCGATTTCCTTGCTCAGCGCAGCGAATTCCTGCTGGACGACGGCTCTCACCTGATCCGCCTGGCGCACGATACGGAACGCTGCCCGGGCGTCCTGGACGCGCTGGTCGGCGCGGCGGAGGAGACCACCTCGGGGCTGCGCCCCCTGCGTTCTTTCGATCTGCGCATTCCGGTTATGGCCTCGAACGACGCGCGTTCGAAGACCCTGTTCGACAACGCCTACGGGACGGGCCAGTCGTGCTGGACGACAATCCTGGACCTCATCGACCCGCGCGGCGTGGGCGCGCCCGTGGCTCGGATGAGCGTCGTCGTCATCGGCTACGGCGACGTGGGGCGGGGCTGCGCGCGCTTCGGCGCGGCGCTCGGCGCCCGCGTCACCGTCGTGGAGCTGGACCCCGTGCGCGCCCTCCAGGCGTCGATGGACGGGTTCACCGTGGCCTCGCTGGAGGAGGCCGCTGCGAGCGCCGGCATGCTGATCTCCGCGACGGGCGAGCGTTCGACGATCCCACTGAGCGCGCTGGAGGCGGCGCCGGGCGGCGCGATCGTCACGGTCGCCGGCGGCGTCGACGGGGAGGTGTCCATTGACGAGGCAGTGGCCGCCTCCTGGGTCATGGCCGAGTCGGGCGATCCCCACGTGCAGACCCTGACGAGCCCCTCCGGCAAGACGCTGCGCGTCCTCGAGCGCGGGGAGGGCATCAACTACACGGCGGGCGAAGGAAACCCCATCGAGATCATGGACATGAGCTTCGGCGTGCAGCTGGCGTCCCTGCGCGAGCTCCTCACCCACGAAGGCGAGCTGGCCCCCGGCCTGCACGACCTGCCGCGCGAGGCCGACGACGCGGTGGCCGCAGCAGCGCTGGCCGCCCTGTCCCTGTCGTAGTCGCAGCTCACGCCCACCCGCGGGCGGTCGCCCCCGCCCCGCTTCTACACTGATAGTCAGCGTTCCCCACTGAAAGGTCCCCCATGAGCGACGTGGTCGTCTGGTCCGCCGGCATGGTCATTCCGATCACCGCCCCCTCGATCCTCGACGGCGCTGTCGCCGTGCGCGACGGGCGCATCGAGCACGTGGGCGCGCGCGACTGGGTCATCAACACGCTCACGCAGCGCGGCCTTTCCTTCACGGAACGCCACTTTGACGGCGTGCTGCTCCCCGGCCTCGTCAATGCGCACACACACCTGCAGTACACGGGCATGGCGTCCGTGGGCGCGGGGCAGTACCGCGGTTTTGACGACTGGGCGCGCGCCTTCGACGAGGTCTACGACGCGGGCGGCCTGGACTGGGCAGGGGACGCGGCCGCGGGCGCGCGCCTGCTCCTGGAGGGCGGCACGACCGCCGCCGCCGACGTGGTGACGGACGCAGCCGCAGCCTCGGCCCTGCACGACGCCGGGCTGCACGGCGTCGCCTACTGGGAGGTCATGAGCTGGTCGAACGAGGAGTGGCGGGCCCGTGGTGAACGCGAGGTCTCCGCATCCCTGGACGCCATGCCGACCCCTCCGGCCGTGGGCATCTCCCCGCACGCCCCCTACTCCCTCGATGCCGAGCCGCTACTGGACCTGCCGGACATGGCCAGGCGCTGCGGCATGCGCATCCACATCCACCTGGGCGAATCCCACTCCGAGGCCGAATGGTCCGAGACGCGCACGACCGCCCTGGCCGACCTGTGGAAGAGCGAGCACTCCTCGTCGTTCACGGCGATGCGCTCGCGCGGCGGCGGCTTCTCCTCGACGCAATTCGTCGATCAGCTGGGCGTGCTCGGACCCGACTGCCACGTCGCGCACGGCGTGTACATGCGCGCCGACGACCGGCGTCGGCTGCGCGCCCGCCAGACGGCCGTGGCGCTGTGCCCGCGCTCGAACCGCGTGATCGGCCTGGACGCCCCACCCGTGGCCGCCTACCTCACCGAGGGCAACATGATCGCGGTCGGCACGGACTCCCTGTCCTCCTCCCCCTCCCTCGACCTGCTCGAGGACGTCGCCCTCCTCTTCGACCTGGCGCGATCCCAGGGCTACGAGGACCAGGACCTGGCGCGCCGCCTCCTGCAGGCCGCGACCCTGGGAGGCGCCACCGCGATGGGCCTGGCGACCGGCCCCGACCGCCTCGGTCAGCTCCAGTCGGGCGCGGTCGCCGACATGTGCGTCGTCGACGTGCCCGTCACCTCGATCGTGGAGACCATCGACACCGTCGCCCGCCACGGCACCGGTCGCGTCGTCGAAACCGTCGTGTCCGGGCGCGTGCGCTACTCGGCCTCGCGCTGACGCCTTCGTTTCCCTTTCGCTCACCCTCCCCTTCCCTTCGTTTGGAGTGTCACATGACCGACGTGTCCCCGCTGATTGACGCCATGGGCCTCGCGCCCCACCCCGAGGGCGGCCACTACCGCCGCACGTGGACCGCGCCCACCCACGTGGACACGCCGCGCGGGAGCCGCCACAGCGCCTCCGCGATCATCTTCCTTCTCGAGAGCGACGAGGAGGCCCGCTGGCACCTCGTCCACTCCGACGAACTGTGGATCTGGTCCGGCCCCGGCGCCCTCGAGGTGCACCTGGGAGGCAGCGGGGACGCACCCTCGGCCGACCCCACGATCGTCACGCTCGACTCCCCGGCAAGCGGGCAGGCCTCGGACGCGTCCAACCCCGTGCAGATTCTCGTGCCCGCCGGCACCTGGCAGCGCACCTTCGCCCGCGGCGACTACGCGCTGGCCACCTGCGTCGTCTCCCCCGAGTTCACGTTTGACGACTGGATGCTCGCCGAGGCCAACTGACGCCAACGCGCCCGCCTCCCTTCCTCCCCCACCGTGCAGGGGCGCCCCCAACGGCGACGCGGGCGTTTTCACTGCGCACCCACGGGCACACAGCCCCTAGGATTAGCGCATCCGCCCGGATCACTCGGGCGGCT
This sequence comes from Pauljensenia sp. 20925_1_34, assembly GCF_041432775.1. NCBI lineage: Bacteria > Bacillati > Actinomycetota > Actinomycetes > Actinomycetales > Actinomycetaceae > Pauljensenia > Pauljensenia sp. 20925_1_34. The sequence goes on from NZ_JAPWAG010000009.1 coordinate 69,395, forward strand.
CGATTTCAAGGAGGACACATGGGTCTGGAAGATCTGAAGAAGCAGGCTGAAGAAGGCCTCGAGAAGGCCAAGGAAACTATCGGCGAAGAAAACGTCGAGAAGATCGTTGAGGTCGCCAAGGACAAGGCGACCGAGGTTGCCTCCGGTCTCAAGGACAAGTTCCAGAAGTGACGACACGCTCAGGGGGTCGGGCCGCGGCGGCCCGGCCCCCTTTGTGCACCTCCGCGTCACTGTGGCCCATTCCCTAAGCGCCCATGATCCGCGATGTTTCAACGATCCTTCGCGCTCTGTCGTGTTTCATTGTTTCGTGCCTCGAAACGTTATCAGCGCAGGTCGCGACGCGTCGATACGCTCATCGAGTCAGACCCGCTTCACGGGCGGGATTCCCACGCCACAAAGGGAGGCCCCATGCGCCGCTCTGTCCGTTCCCTCGCAGCCGTCGCCGCCGTCGCGGCCCTCGGCCTCGCCGCCTGCACGGGCGGCACGAGTTCTTCCTCTTCCTCCGACGCCGAGCAGACCTACGGCCCCGGCGCGCTGCCGACCGTGACGGAAGGCAAGCTCACCGTCGCCACCTCCGATCCCGCCTACTCGCCGTGGATCCTGAACAACGACCCGGCCTCGGGCGAAGGCTACGAGTCGGCCGTCATCTACGCCCTGGCCGAGGAGCTGGGCTACAGCGCCGACAACGTCCAGTGGGTGCGCGCCACCTTCGAGTCGTCGATCACCCCCGGCGCGAAGGACTGGGACCTGAACATCCAGCAGTTCTCCATCACCGAGGAGCGCAAGAACGCTGTCGACTTCACGTCCCCGTACTACACGACCTCCGAAGCCATCATCGCCAAGGCCGGCACCCCCGCCGCCAACGCGACGTCCATCGCCGACCTCAAGGACGTCCTGATCGGCGTCCAGGCGGGCACGACGTCGCAGCAGTTCGCCTCCGAGACCCTGGAGCCGGGCCTGTCCCAGAAGCTTCAGATGTTCAACTCCTCGGACGACACGGTCCTGGCCCTGCAGACGGGCCGCGTGGACGCGATCGTCGTCGATCTGCCCACCGCGTTCAACATGATCGCCACGCAGGTCGATAACGGCGTGGTCGTTGGCCAGTTCGCGGACGCTCAGGACGGCGAGAACTACGGCATCGTTCTGCCCAAGGGATCCAAGCTGACCCCCACGGTGTCCGCCGCCGTTGATAGCCTGGCCGAGTCTGGCAAGCTCGCCGAGCTGCAGGAGAAGTGGCTGAACGAGGCACAGAACGTGCCGATCCTCAAGTGAGGCCCCGGGCTCATGAGTGAATACTCGAGTGATGCGCTGGCCACGCCCCCCGTTTCGGCGGTGGAGCGTGGCCGGCGCACTTATCGGCGTAAGCAGACGGTCCGCTCGGTCCTGGTCTCGTTGGCGTCGACGATCGTGGTGGCGGGCATCCTCGTCGCCGTGGTCGTCAACTCCGACGGGTGGGAAGCGACCCGTCAGACTTTCTTTAGCAGCAAGTATTTCGTCGAGGCTCTGCCCCAGGTCATGGTCGGCCTGTGGCTCAACATCCGTATTCTGCTGGTCGCGGTGCTCGGCGTCGCCGTGTTCGCGACGCTCCTGGCGGCTGCGCGCACGCTGGGCGGGCCGGTGTTTTTCCCGATCCGTTTCCTGGCGGCGGCGTACACGGATATTTTCCGAGGCGTGCCCTTCCTGGTGGTCCTGTACCTGATCGGCTTCGGTATCCCCGCGCTGAACCCGACGACGCGCATCCCGACCGCGGTGTTGGGCACGGTCGCGCTGGTCCTCACGTACTCCTCGTACGTGGCCGAGGTGCTGCGCGCCGGCCTGGACTCGGTGCACCCCTCCCAGCGTTACGCCGCCCGCTCGCTGGGCCTGACCCACGGGCAGACGCTGCGCATGATCATCGTGCCGCAGGCGATCCGCAAGGTGACGCCCGCCCTCATGAACGACTTCATTTCGATGCAAAAGGACGTGGGCTTGATTTCGGTCCTGGGCGCGGTGGACGCGATCCGCTCGGCGCAGATGGTCCAGGCCAAGACCTACAACATGACGTCCTACGTGGTCGCCGGCCTGCTGTTCATCATCTTGTCGTTCCCCTTCATTCGCCTGTCGGACTGGTACACGGCCCGGCTGCGTAAGCGCGAGCAGATGGGAGGTACCGTCTGATGTCGGTTCCCGATACGTACGAGGCCTTGGCTGGCTCTGCGCAGGAAGGCACTCCGGTCCTTCGTGCCGTGGGAGTCGTGAAGCGTTTCGGCGATAACGTCGTGCTGCGCGGCCTGGACCTGGATGTTGCCTCGCACGAGGTCGTGGTTCTCATTGGCGCGTCCGGCTCGGGTAAGTCGACGCTGCTGCGCTGCGCGAACCTGCTGGAGCGGGTGGACGACGGCCAGATCTTCCTGGCCGGCGAGGACATTACGGACCCGCGTGCAAACGCGGATCAGATCCGCGCGCGCATCGGCGTCGTCTTCCAGCACTACAACCTGTTCCCGCACATGTCGGTGCTGGACAACGTGACGCTCGCGGCCCGCAAGGTGCACGGCTGGGAGAAGGACCGCGCGCACGAGCGCGGCATGGAGCTGTTGGAGCGCATCGGCTTGAAGGACAAGGCGAAGGAGTTTCCAGATCGCCTGTCGGGTGGCCAGCAGCAGCGCGTGGCGATTGCCCGCGCTCTGGCGACAAACCCGGAGCTACTGCTGCTTGACGAGATCACCGCGGCTCTGGACCCGGTCCTCGTGGGCGAGGTCTTGGACCTCGTGCGCGAGATCAAGGAGGCGGGCTCGACCATCCTCATGGCGACGCACGAGATCAGCTTCGCCCGCCAGGCGGCTGATCGCGTCGTGTTCCTGCAAAACGGCCAGATTGTCGAGCAGGGCCCGCCGGAGCAGGTGATCGATGATCCGCGCGAGCAGGCCACCAGGGACTTCCTGGCGCGCATCCTGCGCTAAATCCTGAGCGACACGGAAGGGGGCGACCGGTTCACAGCCGGTTGTCCCCTTTTCTGGCTCTTCGCATTGTGGGGTGTGGGGGTGGTGTTCGAAGCGTCCCGGGGATCGTGGACAGTGTCGTGGGACGACGACCGAACACAGGAGCTCGCCTTGGGCGCCTCATCAACCAAAAGTCGCACGTAATTTGGGTACCCTAACTTTTCATAGGTATTGAGAAAACCGCAGAATTCCAACGATGTGATTTCAACGTTTGAAATACGTGCCGGGGAATTACGTGCGACATTTCTGAGGAACCACAACATGAGACGCCACAAAGACCCCACGCGGAAGACAGCCCAAGCGGAAGACAACTCAAGCCCAGAAGGCCCCCGCAACCCCGACAACCGCCACAAGCACGGGGGCGCTGTACCCGTTACGTGGCGGTGCACCCGTTACGTGGCGGTGCACCCGTTATGGGGCGGTGCACCCGTTATGGGGCGGTGCACCCGAACAGAAGAGGTGTAATGCCTGCGGATCGGGTGCAGTGCCCCAACATACAAGAACAAACGCGGAACTGGCACACCGAACCACTCACCGCCGCACCCCTCCATGCGCACCTGGGCCCTACTGGCGGCAGGATGGGCACGCCGCCCACGCCGCCACCTGCACTCCGGCCCACTCCGGCCCAATCCGACACCTCCTACACCCTTAAATGCGAAGAGCCCCTTTTCTCGTACCCGCGCGTGGAACCGGAAGGTGGCCACGGCCTCGTCCCGACATGCTAGAGTACGATTTGTACGGATATATTCCGTACAGATGAGAGGAGACAACCGATGAGCACCACGAAGACACGACGCCTGGACCTGCGCCTCACCGAAGAACAGGATGCACTCATTCGTCGGGCGGCCGAACAGGACGCCCGTAGCATCAGTGATTTCGTTCTCTCCGCCGCCACTCTGGAGGCACAGCGACGTCTCGCCGACCAGCGCTTCTTCATTCTGAACGAAGAGGAGCACGCCCGCTTCGAAGAAATCCTTGCGGCCTCGCCGACGGACGATCCCAAGCTGCGCAAGCTCTTCGAGCGCCCCTCGCCCTTCGGCACGCACATCGACTTGAACGCCTCACGCGCACTCGAGAACTGATGTACGTACCAGTCCTGCAAGAACCTCGGCCGCTCGAGCGGAGGGACGACCGGTCACGCTTCCAATCGGGCAACTCAGAAATAGACGACTGGTTCCACCGCTTCGCATGGCAGAACCACAGCGCCGGAAATGCTCGCGTCTTCGTCACAACACAGGAACCCGACACACTGGGCTTCTACGCCCTATCGATGGGGGCAGTACAGCGCAGCAAACTCCCAGATGCCCTGAAGCCCAGTCAACGCCCCGAGCCCTGCCCGGTACTCCTCCTTGCGCGCCTCGCCGTCGATCAGCGCGCGCAGGGACGAGGCATCGGCGCAGCCCTGCTCAAAGACGCACTCTTGCGAGCCTACAAGCTCAGCAATGAGGTGGGATTCGCTGCCCTCCTGGTCCACTGCGCCAACGACCAGGCGCGCGAGTTCTACCTCCACCAGTCCTCGAACTTTGTTCCCTGCCCCGGAGCGGAGAACCACCTGATGCTGCCGCTGCGCGCTATGCGGGAGTTCATCGACGCTCTGTGAGATGCCCGATCGGGCACCAATACGGGAGGGCCCGGGATCGCTACGATCCCGGGCCCTTTCATGCGGTTGATTCAGTTGGCGCCCTCGGTGACGGTCACCTTGAAGTCGGTGGTGATGCCGTCCTTGTCGGTGAGGGTCACGGTCACGGGGCCCGCGTCCTCGCCGGTCACCTTGAGCGGATGCAGGGTGATGATGTTCTTGTCGGGCTTGCCCGCGGAGAGGGTCTCGGGGTCCGAGATGTCAACCTTGTAGTCGGCTGCCATGTCGGACTCGGGGAGCACGACCTTCAGGTCGCGCTTCTCGGGGACCTTGACACCCTGATCGCCGATTTCGGCGATCGTGTTCGTGATGGTCTCGACGTTGCTGGGCGTCACGTAGTTGGCGCCGGTGTTGGAATTGCAGCCGGTCAGGGCGGTGACGCCCAGGCCGAGTGCGAGCACTGCAGTGAGGATGGAACGCTTGTTCATACCCCCATCATAGGCAGCGGAGCTCACAACGCTGCGCCACCATGCCACTTTTTGGGACAACGTACACATAGGTCACAGCGACCAGACCAGCGCCCCCGACTCAACCTCCGCCCAGAACGCTCGCGCGAGGTCCGCCCACTGCTGTGGGAACTGCAGCTGCGCACTGTGCGCACCCCCGCGAATGATGCTCTCGCGGGCACCCAAGTCTGCGGCCTCCTCGGCGTACCACGAGGGCGGCCAGATCTCATCCTGGTCCCCGTACAGGACGTGCACGGGCACGCCCGTGGCCGCGAGCGCGGGGGTATCGGGGCGCAGCTGGGAGAGGATGCGGGCGATGCCCACCAGGTTTTCCGAGGCCGTGTCCAGCGCGCGGATACGTTGGAATTCCGCCCATCCGACGCCGGGCTCGTCAAAGTTCATGTCCGGGAAGTAGGTGCGCAGCACCTGCTGGCGCGCGCCGGGGCCCGTGGGCAGGGGGTCGAGGATCGTCAAAGTGTTCATCCGGTCATGGACGGCGCGCCCCGAGCAGAACAGGGTGACGGAGGCGAAGAGGTCGGGGCGGGCGACGACGGCCTCGCGCGCAACGATGCCGCCGAAGGAGTGGCCCACGAGGTGCACGCGCCCCGAGGTCCCGGCCCAGGCCTCGGCGACGGCGATGAGGTCGCCGACGAAGTCGCTCATCCCGTAGGCGCCCAGGCCGACTGGCGCGGCGGACCCGCCCTGGCCTCGTTGCGAGTAGGCGAGCACGTCCCAGCCCGCCTCCCCGAGGAAGGGCAGGACGGGGGCGTAGTCTTCCTTGGAGCCCGTGTAACCGGGGACGAGGAGCGCGCGGTTCTCCCCCGCGGCGCCCGGGGCCGAGGCGGCAGAGATCGCGGGGGTTCCGTCGACGAGGCTGGGGGCGCTCGGGCCGGTCAGCAGGCCGCTCAGTTCTCCGGCCGGGGAGGGCACGGCCACGGCAGTTACGCGCGAGTCCAGAGCGAAGGGACCGAAAGGCTCTATCTGTTTCACGTGCCCAATCATAGAATGAACGCATGACAAACGAGACGATTGCTAGCCAGCTCAACCACCGCACGATCCGCGCCTACAAGGACCAGCCCCTCACCGAGGCCGAGGTTGAGACCCTGATGGACGTGGCGCGCCACACGGCCACCTCCTCGTTCCTGCAGTCCTGCACGGTCCTGCACATCACCGACCCGCAGGTGCGCGAGGCGATCGGTGCTGCTTCCGGCCAGCCCTACGTGGGCGGCACGAAGGGCGACCTGTTCATCTTCGTCGCCGACCTGTACCGCAACAGCCGCATCCGCGCCGAGCAGGGTGTCTCCTCGGAGGCCCTGTCCTCGATGAACCTGTTCCTCACCGCCGTCGAGGACGCGCTGCTGGCCGCGCAGAACGTGGTCGTGGCCGCCGAGTCGATGGGCCTGGGCACCGTCTACCTCGGCTCGATCCTCGCCGATCCGCGCCCGGTCGTGAAGGTGCTTCAGCTTCCCGAACTCACGTTCCCGGTTCTCGGCCTGCTCGTCGGACACGCGGACCAGGAGCCCGGCCAGAAGCCGCGCATGCCTCGCTCCGTCATGACCGCGGAAAACACGTATCCGCGCGTGGAGTCCTACTCGGAGACGCTGGCCGACTACGACCGCGAGGTCACCGAGTACTACGACCTGCGCTCAGGCTCGCGCCTCGAGTCCTTCACGCACCTGGTCGCCACCAACATCGGCGTGGGCGGGGCGCACGTCTCCCCCATCATGGAGGTCCTCAACGAGCAGGGCCTGTGCCTGCGCTGACTCTCCGTCATTGACGAGGCCGTGGCCTCCCCTCGTGGTCACCCGACCGCCCGGGGCGCCGCGGCCTCGTCGCATAGGTACTGGGTCCACGACCGTACAATGAGCGTATGGCAGAGCTTGGTTTTTCCACCTACGTGTTTATCGAGCGCATCGCTGCGAACGCGGCCGCGCTACACCCCTTCCCGGAGCACAACGTGGCGCTCGTTCGGGACGCGCTGGCGGACGCCGGCTTCGACATCACGCTGCTCGGCCCGGATGCTCCGAGGGTCGGCGAGGGCGTGTACTTCCAGCCCGAGCCTTTCAGTGACGAGGTCATCGGGCTTCTCGCGGACGCCCTGACCCTGCGCGGCATCGGCGCCTACGGGTACGCGCTGGTAGATTCGTCGCTGGGCGGCGAGCTAGCCGACATCGCCCTGTTTATGCGCGTGGGTGACGTGTTCCCGCGCCACGGACGCCACATCCTCATGACGCGCATGTACATTCAGCGCACCCCCACGGGAGCGGGCAACAAGGCCGTGACCTGGGCGTTCGGCTCCCCCGCCGACCTGGAGGAGGCGAACCGACTGCTGTCGGAGAAGTTCGAGACCGAGCCGGTCACGGACCCGCGAGGCATGGCCGCCATCGAGATCCGCCACCCCGAGTTCGCGGCGGGCACGGCCGAGCCGATGGTCCTCCTCGACGACATCTTCCAGGTCCTGGGGGCCGCCGGTTTCGAGGGCATCACCATGTGCAACGACCCGGGCCAGCCGTCCGCGGTCTAAAGCCCTCAACCGTTACGAGGTTTTGTCTTGTGTCGCTCCCGCAGCACGACCAACGAACAAGGACGCCGCTTAGAAACGTTCGTGCAGCTCACCTAGGCGTTGTAGCGCCCTTTTGAGGCTGTCACTTCGTTTCGCGGCTCTGTCGATATTCCACTCATCAGTGATGAACTGCGTCAGAATTGTTTCGTAACGCGCACCGAAAATGAAGGCACGCCCACCATGGCTTTTGCTTTCCTTTCGTACAAAATCCTTGATATTCTTCTTCCCATACTTCGACACACAGGCCAACATTCGCTCCTTCGCATCCACCCCGTTCGGTGACTCAACTTTTGCAAGCGGCATGTTGAAAAACCTGGAGAGACCCACGTCATCCGCAAGAAGCCAGCTCTCAATCTCATCGTCGCACACACGAAGAACAACAGTATCCGCGCTTCCCTTTGGCAGGAGCCGCCTTCTAATATCGACAGGACAATCCCCATCGGCATCTCGCATGAATATCCTCGGGACTGGGGAAGGAAGCCTAGCCTGTTCCCTTAGCCTAGCCTCTAGCTTCTTAGATCCTTTCAATGATTTTACTATGAATTCCTCACATTCCCAGCCCGCAGCCCTCATGACGGCATGAACCACGGGGATGTCTGTCTTTCCCTCAACGTAAACCAACGCCCTCGGTATCGATGCACTCATGATCAGAGCGTCAGACTTGGCGTCCCATCAGCGCCCATGAGAACACTAATGATCTCCGAGAACGGTGTCTCAATCTCGAGGTAACATTCGGCGTCATCACGATCACTGAGAAGACTCCCATTCGTCCCATTCGTTCCGGGAAGGAGTACGAGGACCTCATCCGCGCCGACCGTCTCATCATCCACTATCTCAGCGGAATGACTCGAGAGGATGATCTGCACGCCACCCTTCACCTGTCGCCTTGCCTCTGCGAAAACAGATGGTAGCTCAGCCACGAGCGCGGAATGCAACGAAAGCTCCGGCTCCTCAAGGAGCAGCACGCTCGAACCATCGGCAGGAGTTGAGACCAGCGCCCAGAGTAACCCCAGCAGTCGCAGCGTTCCGTCCGAGAATTGCGTCTCGTTTTGCCAGGACGGACGCACCCGCCAGTTTTTGTAACCCACCTCCAAGTGGGGCACACCCATGGCATCCTTTTCGAGCTTCAGCTCTTCAAACTCAGGAATAGCCCGTTGAAGGGCAGCCTGAACACGCCTGAGCCTCGCTTTCCGCGTTCGATCAGGCGTTTCACTGATCTGTTGAATAATATCGGAACCATACGGGTCAGAGGTCCGTATATCATTCCCCGTTAGTCCTCTAATTACTTGCGGAACGGGATGGAAGTACCTGATCTGACCAAAGAAGTCAGCAATCTTTCGAAACTCTTTATTGGTGACCTTTTGCTCCAGATGCGTCTGCGTCAGCAGCTCCACATCATCTCTATCATCCTGTGACGGACGGCTGAGCAAGACCCTTCCGTTACATTCAACCCGTTCTTCCTGAACAAGAACCCTTCGATGTCCGGACTTCTCACATTCGATGACCAGCACATACCGCCACGTGTCGTCTCCGTCCCGCATGGACACATCGATCCTCGGGTACGGTGCCCGACGACCAAAGAGGCTCTGTATCTTCCGGTACCCTCCCCTTTGATCGACAGCCTGAACCATCCCACCCCCGGGCGCAACAATATCCCGAAGGAAACGGAACACATCAAGAAGATTCGACTTACCGACGGCATTCGGCCCAACAATAAACAGCCGCGGGCCGACATCAAAACTCAGATCCTGGAAGTTCTTCCAGTTCTTGATGTGCACATGCGAGAACTCCATGCGGCTACCTTCATTGGATCGAGTACATATCGTATGCAGCAGGATACCGTTTGTGACAGTAGTATCACAAGCGCCAAGCCAATCGAGCTCCTCAACACGATCCTTCTGGTGTCCGGCGCCTCCAACTCCGAAAGAAACACGATGTGCAAACAACCCGGGCGAGCGGAGCGCCCAAACCGATGCAGGCACACGGCACCACTGCACCGCCCCTCCAACAGATCAAGCCGTGCCGCCTGGCAATTGGAGCCTCGATCAAGGAACACCCCAACGTGGTCGGCACGGGCACCGGGCGATACACCGGCCCGCACTACTGCGTGGCACAGCCGGTAGACCCGTGGCCAGGCCGACGCGTAGGAAGGGCATCAAGGCGCGCGGACGCAGCCTGACGCCCGCGCGAGGTGGCTACGGAGGAAACGATGGGTACGCTGGCGAACCCATCGAACGTGAGCAATCAGATGTTCCTTTCCTACGCACTCGTCGAGTGGAGCGTCGTCGCATACCTAGCCGCCGACGCCTACGTCTTCGTCCACATCAAACTGGGCAGCTGGCCTCCCAGCCTCTACCACGATCGACTCAGCCACGAAGCACGCCAGGTGCCGACGAGGGCCGCCGCGCAACCATCGTTGGTTGTGCGGCGGCCCCTCGCTTGAGGGTTTAGCGGATCGCCTCCGTGGCGCCCGCACCGTCGTGCACAATCACGTCGGGCAGAGGTCGACGTATGCGTTGGGGACGGTGTCGGTGAGCTGGTCGCACGCGGCCATGCATGGCTCCTCCAGATTCGACGGCTTACGCATGGAGCAGTCGCGCCTACCTCGACAACGAGACAGATACTGCACAGCTGGTCAGGCACCGTGTGCCACGAGTCATACATTGAGCGCAGTGTCAGCAATCGACAAAACTGAATCCCACCCCCTTGCGGCAACACACCTCCGCTCATGGTCACCCACTTGTGGACATCAACCCTCGTCATTCCAGCGCACACGCGACACCAACGCAACCCCCTATAACATATACGAACACTCAGGTTTCATCGCGAATATACACACTTCTTGGGCGACTAGATGCGACGGCGCATCACACGTACGGAAAGAATGAAAAACATTGAAATCTCAAGCAAAATATATACATTTGTTACATTTGTAAAACTTGACCACGCGCTCACCTTTGTATACATTTAAGGCACGTCAGACAGGACATTCTGACGTCTTAAGCCCACCAGATGGACTGGGAGCTGACCGGAAGAAAGAGGCAACAATGTTTGCACAGATCACCGAAGTTATTAACGCGTTCCTCGCCTTTGTTGGCAGCATTCTCGGCATGCTGCCCTGATCGATCCGTCGATCAGGCACGGTACGTGTAGTTTTGCTACGACAGCAAAACTTCGGCTGAGCCCCAGTTCCCCTGGTGAGGGGGAGCTGGGGCTCACTGCACGACCGCGACGGCCACGCGCGCTCCCACCGCGATCGTGCCAACCTCCGACATGAGGAACACCGTCGTGGCAGAAAATGAGGCCGCCGCCCACCATCGTTGGTGGGCGGCGGCCCTCGTCTCGCAGCTCAGCGGATTGCCGCCAAACTTAGCGGATCGCCTCCATCACGCGCACGCCGTCGAGCACGGTCACGTAGGGCAGGGGGTTCACACCGGACTCGAGGACGTACTCGGTGAGCTGGTCGCGCACGACGGTACGCAGCTCCTCGGGGTTCCATGGCTTGCCGATGTAGTAGTCCAGGCCCGCCTGGTTCAACGCTCGGATCGTGTCTGACTGGTCGGCCTGACCGGTCACCAGCACCGTACGAGTCGCGCCGAAACGCTCATCCTTCATGAGCTCCACGAGGAAGTCAACGCCGGACTTGCCAGGCAGGCGGTGATCCGACAGGACAAGGGCCAGCTCGTCGCCGTCCTCAACGATCTCGTCGATCACGGCCCACGCGTCGTCGACGTCCTCGGCGACCTCAAGCCGGATCTTGTCCCAAAACTCTTCAAGATCACGCTCAAGCGCGTCTCGCACGTCCGCTTCGTCCTCGAGGGACAGGATTGTCAGGGTCATGATTCCTCCTCTTGTGGTTGAGTGGGCAACGAGATCCGCATGGTGGTGGACCCCGGGTCGGAGCAGATCACGAGAGTCCCCCCATGATCGGCGATGATGCTTCGGACGATGGACATGCCCATACCCAGCCCGAATCGGACGCGCCCCGCCTTAGTGGTGAAGTGCGGCTCCATAATCTTCTCGACGATTGCCGGGTCGATGCCCGGCCCGTTATCGAACACGGTGACGGTGATTCCCTCAGGCGTCGGCCGCACGGTGATACGGATCAGCGCCTCGGCCTCACCGCGTGCCGGCAGCTCGGGCACACCGCCCGAAGCCTCCGCCGCCGCGATCAAGTCGGTATTCTCGTCTTCGATGGCCTCGGCCGCGTTCACGATGAGGTTCGTCCATACCTGCTGCAGCTTCGCCGGGTGCGCGCGCACGAGCGGCACGTCCTCGTAGTCGCAGTCGATCCGGATGCCCCGCACCCTGTGGGCGGTCAGCCGCAGGACATCGTCGATGCCCTCGCGCACGTCCACGGGCTTGAGGTCCTCGGCGTCCGGTCGCGCGTATCCCTTGAGGGACTGGGTCAGCTCGATGACGCGGTCACCCGCGGCAAGCACCGAGCGCAGGGACCCGCCCAGGCGCGCCCCGGCCTCGTACGCCTCGATGCCGCCTGGGATCTGGGCGAGCGCGCGTGCACCGTCCGCCCCCTGGATCCCCGCACGCACGAGGCGACGCGCGAGCGTGCGGTCGCCAACGACGGGCAGGAGCTCCTTCATGAGAGCACGCTCAACCGACGTGGAGCGCGGGGGCGCGGTCAGCGCCCGGGACATGGCTTCCCGTGACGAGGCCGTGGCTGGGGCCGCGAGGGCCGCATCGACGTCCTCGTGCAGGTGTTTGGCGGCGCGCACAAGGGCGGTCACCGGGTTGTTGAGCTCGTGGGCGATACCGGCGCTGAGCTCACCGAGCATCGCGAAGCGCGCACGTTCGACCAGCTCGGCGCGAGTCGCGCGCAGGTCCTCGAGGGTGGCCGCCAGGGCCTCCTTCTGGGCCTCAAGGTCCTCGGCGAGCATCGCGTTTTGCAAGTGAAGGTCCTCGGCGCGCATGAGGCGGCGCGTCAGCGAGCGAATGGCGAGCGCCGTCAGCGTCGCACCAATTGACGGATCCTCGGAAATGACGATCTGGAGCTGCTCGGTCGTCAGGCGCACAACCGTCGCCTCGGTCGCCGTCTCGCCCGTGAAGAAGGCGTCCTCCGCCCGGGCGAGAGACACGAGGCCGATCAGCGGGCCCGAGGTGGCCAAGTGAGACAAGACCTCGCCCTGCGACGAATCCCTGTGCAAGGACACCTGACCCTCGAGCACCAGGTAGACAGCACCCACCGGCTGCCCCTGCGTCACCAGCTGCGTGCCCTCAGGGACGATGAGGCGCGGCCTCTGACCAAGCACCCGCTCCACGCCCGCCAGGAGCTCCATGACGACCTCACGCTCATCGCGATCCAGGCCCTCCAGGAGCGGACCCTGCACCGCGAACGGCGGCGGATCAGCGATCAGGTTACGGATCTGACGCTGCGAATAGCCGCACCCACTCAGGTAACGCACCATCGTCGAATACGCCTGACCCGCCAGCAGCGGCACCGTCCACGGCGCCTTCAACACCGAGGACAGAGCCCCCGACTGCATACAGCGCGTGAGATCACGATGCTCCGACTTATCCGTGACGACCACCCACTGGACGCGCTCCAACACCGGGATCGCAGCCGCATGAGTAATCATCGCGTCAATGTCGCCGACCTCCGAGGTCACCAGGCCCATGAGCACGTGATCGCCGGGGCGCAGGCTCGCCTCGTAGGCCGCCAAGTCCCCAATGCCGTCCACTCGATCCAGGCACAGCCTCGGGAACGCGTGGGCCAAGTCCCTGGTCACCGGGCCGGCAATATGCCTCGAATCGTCACCGACCACCAACATGTGGATCGGGTAGCCCACACGGTGCCCGCCGCCGCGCACATCCGTACGAGCCAGCACCGTAGCGTCCTCCGCCATCGGCCCCTGCGTCCACCCGTGGGCCAGCCCCGGACTCGGGTTACTGGTTGCACCCGAGCCGGCCACGGCCTCGTCCCTGGACACGTCACATCACCCCGATGAATCCCCAGGTCAGGGGCGCGACAAACGCCAGGAGGATGATGCCCACGACGCCCACCACGATGCCGACGACCACCATCTCGCGCGTCGGGGTGGTGCCCGTCGAGTAGGCGATCGCGTTGGGCGGGGTCGAGATCGGCAGGCACATGCCCAGCGAACAACCCAGGGCGATGACGATCGCGATCTCCGCTGCGCTCGTGGACACCGTGGTCGCCAGGCCCATGCCCATGGGGATCAGCAGGTTCGCCGAGGCCGAGTGCGAGATGACGTTCGAGGTCACCCAGCCGACGAGTGCCAGCACGAAGATCAGGAGGATGCCGGGGATCGAGGCCCACTGGATCGATCCGAGCATCCACTTGTCGAGGCCCGTGGCGGCCACGCCCGAGCCCAGCGCAATACCACCCGCGACCAGCCACAGCACCGGCCAGTCCAGGGCGCGCAGGTCGTCGCCGCTCATCACCTTCGTCATCAAAAGGACCACGACCGGCAGGAAGCCCACGACGTTGGCGGAAATGTGGTGCAGCGACTCCGTCATCCACAGCAGGATCGTCGCTCCCGCGACCGAGTAGAAGATGATCGCGCTGCGTGACTTCTCGAAGCGCGCCGACGTGTCGATGTTGAACGTCGCGTCGGCGGGAATGTAGCGCCACGCGATGAACGCCCACGACAGGGCCAGGAGCACCAGCATGAGCGGCACGGCCGCGAGCATCCACTGCAGGAAGGTGACCGTGACGCCCGCGTTCTCCAGTGCGCCCAGCGCGATCGCGTTGGGGGGCGTGCCCACGGGGGTACCCATGCCGCCGACGTTCGCGGCCACCGGGATTGACAGGGCGATGCCGGTGCGCGCCTTGCCCTCGGGCAACGCCATGATGACCGGCATCATGACGGCGAACATCGTGGCCGTTGTCGCCGTGTTCGACATGAACATACTCATGATCGCAGTGATGAGCATGACGCCCATGACGGTCAGGCGCGGCTTGCCCATGAAGGGCTTGAGGAGGACCGCCGACAGCGCGCGGTCAAGCTTGTACTTCGCGGCGCCGTCAGCCACCATGAAGCCACCCAGGAACAGGATGATCACCGGGTTGGCCAGCGCCCCAAAGAACTTCGTGTACGCCGGGGCTCCCTCACCCACGCTCAGCAGCGCGTGGTCCGAAATGAACAGGACCTCCAGGAAAATGACGAGGACCGCAGTGCCCGCCAGGGGCACCGCCTCCGTCACCCACAGCAGAATCGCCGCCAGGAAAATACCGAACATGCGCGTACCGGCCACATCCAGGCCGGGTAGCTGCACGAACAGGCAGGTCACGATGCACGCCAGCGCCGCTACGGCGCCGAATACCTTGACCGGGCTGATTGCCTGCTTTTTCTTCGCGATTGCAGCCGGTCGCGTGGACATATTCTGAGCGGAGCGCGGATTGATTGACACCGCACCCTTGGAGCGTCGAGCCATTACAGAGAGACCTCGTCGTCTTGCGTTGATACTGTCCAATTAGTGTAGGCCAGCGCACACAGAAAGTGAAACCGGGGTGGGGGCTTTCCGATACCCCCACCCCGGCCTGACGCTGTCACCGTCAACAGGTCTGCATCCCGTCAGGCCCAGACGCTCAGTCACGCTTATTACAGCTCAACACCGCGACAATCATGCAGCTATGTTCCCGCCGCCGCCCCGCGCAGGGCCCAGGTCTCACGCCCCGAGCACGGGCCCCACTCGCGGTGCCGTGACCTCCTACTCGGCCACGACCTCGTCAATGTCGTAGCCCGTCGGGAGGGCTCCCGAACGCGCCGGCTCCCATCCGAGCGCCGGGGCCACATACTCTGCGAAATTGCGGATGATCGACCAGGTTTCCGGCTCTTCGCATTGTGGGGTGTGGGGGTGGTGGTCGAAGCGTCCCGGGGATCGTGGACAGTGTCGTGGGACGACGACCGAACACAGGAGTTCGCCTTGGGCGCCTCATCAACCAAAACTCGCACGTAATTTGGGTACCCTAACTTTTCATAGGTATCGAGAAAACCGCAGAATTCCAACGGTGTGATTTCAACGTTTGAAATACATGTCGGGGAATTACGTGCGACATTTCTGAGGAACCACAACATGAGGCACCACAAAGACCCAAGCGGAAGACAGCCCAAGCAGACAACTCAAGCACAGAAGACAGCCCAAGCCCAGAAGACCCCCGCAACCCCGACAGCCGCCACAACCGCCACAAGCACGGGGGCGCTGCACCCGATAAGGGGCACTGCACCCGTTACGTGGCGGTGCACCCGAACAGAAGAGGTGCATTGCCTACGGATCGGGTGCAGTGCCCCAACAAACAAGAACAAACGCGGAACTGGCACACCGAACCACTCACCGCCGCACCCCTCCATGCGCAGCTGGGCCCTACTGGCGGCAGGATGGGCACGCCGCCCACGCCGCCCACGCCGCCACCTGCACTCCAGCCCACTCCGGCCCAATCCGACACCTCCTACACCCTTACATGCGAAGAGCCGGTTTTCGCGTCCGTCCGCTGGGTTGCGGGTCTCGTGGAGACCTGGAAGGGCCGCGGGATGCCGAAGTGGCCCCGCTGGCGCAAGAGGTGATCACGCCTCCCGAGGGCAAGCGCACGCAGCGCGTGCGGCAGCCGCGACAACTGGACATTAGGTCAGCGACTGCTGTATAGTTCAGCGCATGCTGACCATTGCTTCGCGTCTCGACGTCATGAACCGGCTCGGCCGGGCCATGGCCGACCCGACGCGTTCCCGGATCCTGATGTCCCTGCTTGACGGCCCGAGCCACCCCGCCGTGCTCTCGCGCGAGCTGGGGCTGACCCGCTCGAACGTGTCCAACCACCTGACCTGCCTGCGCGACTGCGGGATCGTGGTCGCCGAGCCCGAGGGCCGCCAGACTCGCTACGAGATCGCCGACCCGCACCTGGCCGCGGCGCTGACGGCACTGGTCGATGTGACCCTCGCCGTGGACGAGAGCGCGCCGTGCATCGACCCGGCCTGCTCGGTGCCGGGCTGCTGCGCCGCGAGCAGTTCGGGGGACGCCTCGTGAGCGCCGCCTGCGGCTGCGACGAGCCGATGACCAGTCCCGCGGACGAGGCAGAGGAGGCAGAGCGCCCGTGGTGGCGTGATCCCGGCCTGGTCGTGCCGATCCTCTCCGGCGTCACGTTCGGCACCGGCCTGGCGCTGGAGTGGTCGGGGCTGCACATCGCGGCGCTGGTCGCGTTCTGGGCGGGCCTGCTGCTGGGCGCGTACACGTTCGTGCCCGGTGCGATCCGGAATCTCGTTATGAAGCGCAAGCTCGGGATCGCGCTGCTGATGACGATCAGCGCCGTGGGCGCGGTGATCCTCGGCTACGTCGAGGAGGCGGCCGCGCTGGCGTTCCTCTTCTCGATCGCCGAGGCCCTGGAGGACAAGGCGATGGACCGCGCCCGCGGCGGGCTGCGCGCGCTGCTGAAGCTCGTGCCGGAGACCGCGACCGTGCTGCGTGACGGGACCTCCACCTCGGTCCCGGCCAGGGAGATCGCCGTCGGTGACGTGCTGCTGGTCCGCCCTGGCGAGCGGGTCGCGACCGATGGGCTGGTCCGCTCGGGCCGGTCGAGCCTGGACACTTCGGCGATCACCGGTGAATCGATCCCGGTCGAGGTCGCGCCCGGAGAAGCGGTGTCGGCGGGCGCGATCAACAGCGCCGGCGTGCTGGAGGTCGAGGCGACCGCCGCGGGCACCGACAACTCGCTGACCACGATCGTGGAGCTGGTAGAGCAGGCCCAGGCCGAGAAGGGCGACCGAGCCCGGATCGCTGACCGGATCGCCCGCCCGCTGGTGCCCGGCGTGATGATCCTCGCCGTCCTCGTCGGCGTGCTAGGGTCCCTGCTCGGCGACCCGGAGACCTGGATCACCCGCGCCCTGGTCGTCCTCGTCGCGGCCAGCCCCTGCGCGATGGCGATCGCGGTGCCCGTCACCGTGGTCTCCGCGATCGGTGCGGCGACCAAGTTCGGCGTCGTCATCAAGAGCGGGGCCGCCTTCGAGCGCCTCGGCGGTATCCGGCACCTGGCCGTGGACAAGACCGGCACTCTGACCCGCAACCGGCCCGAGGTAACCGCCATCGTCGCCGCCCATGGGTTCGACGATGCGCAGGTGCTTGCTTGGGCTGCCGCCGTGGAGCAGCACTCGACGCACCCACTCGCCGCCGCCATCGCCGCCGCGGGCCGGGGAACCCCCGCCGCGCAGGACGTGGCCGAGGAGGCCGGGCACGGCATCGGTGGCCTGGTCGACGGCCGCAGGGTGGCGGTGGGCAGTCCGCGCTGGATCGACGCCGGTCCGCTCAAGGCCCGGGTCGAGGACCTGGAGGCCGAGGGGCAGACCTGCGTGCTCGTCACCGTCGACGGCTTCCTGGCCGGGGCGATCGGCGTCCGCGACGAGCTGCGCCCCGAGGTCCCCGAGGTCGTGCGGACCCTGCGCGACCAGGGCGTCGAGGTGAGCATGCTCACCGGCGACAACTCCCGCACCGCTGCTGCGCTGGCGAAGCTGGCCGGGATCGGCGACGTGCACGCCGAGCTGCGTCCCGAGGACAAGGCTCGCATCGTCGCCGGGTTCTCGGAGACGTCGCCGACCGCGATGATCGGCGACGGCATCAACGACGCGCCCGCCCTGGCCGGGGCGACCGTGGGCATCGCGATGGGCGCGACCGGCTCCGACGCCGCGATCGAGTCCGCCGACGTCGCCTTCACCGGCCACGACCTCGGCCTCATCCCGCAGGCTCTGCGCCACGCCCGCCGCGGCGGCAGGATCATCAACCAGAACATCGTGCTGTCCTTGGCGATCATCACTGTGCTGCTGCCGCTGGCGATCACCGGCGTGCTCGGCCTGGCAGCAGTCGTCCTCGTGCACGAGGTCGCCGAAGTCGTCGTCATCGCCAACGGACTGCGGGCTGCGCGTGCCCGCAAGCAATAGGTGTTCCGTCCAACGCCATAACTCAGACATGCGCTAGCGCATGTCGATGACGCCGGTTCCGACCTCGATGGCCTTCGTGCGCGAGGCAATGGCGGAGAGAAGCGGCATCGGCGCGGCCGCTTGCGGGGCGAAGTGGTGGACGCGGAAGAAGGCGCCGGAGAGCCCACGGCTACCGGACCCGAAGTGCCCGTAGGCGGTGGGAGGGCCTGGCCGCGACGACGGCGGGCGATGGCAGGCCTGGCCCAGACAAATTTCGCACATAATTTAAGACGGTAATTTTTCGAGACCGCGGGAAAACGTTGCAATTCCAACGATGCAAATTCAATGTTTGAAGGAGCCGCAGGGGAATTACGTGCGAGTTTACTGAGTATGGTGCGAGAGGACGAGGGTTATAGGACGAAACGTGTTGGTTGGGGGTAGGCCACAGGTGTTGTGGGAGGGCTTGGCCGAGCTTCGAGCCGACGCGCCGAGCAAAGCTCGCGGGGCGGAAGGCGAGCGGGGAAGACCGCCACCCTCCAGCAACACGCAGTGTCCTATAACCCCAGGAACGAGGCAAACACGACCAACTAAAATAGTGACTTTCCCGCGCTACAAAGCCGAAAAGTCACCCTTCCAGCAACACGATCTGTCCATCCTCATAGTTGGTCCCAACCAACTTCAATACCGATTTTTCCGCATCAACAACCCGAAAAGTCGCCACAAAACCAACACGTTTTGTCCTTTAACCCTATAACCCCAGAGCCCTATAAATC
>NZ_JAPWAG010000010.1:0-82956 GCF_041432775.1 Pauljensenia sp. 20925_1_34
AATGCCGCTGGAGGGGCCGCGTTGGGCGAACTTTTTCGCGCCAACTGACATTGTGCCCGGTCTTGTAGGCGATGCGGCGCCCTCCAAGCCGGAAGTGGCGGGGGTTTTGCACTACATGAAGCCGCCGCACGGCGTGTCGCCGGCGTGTCGGACCCCCATGTAGTGCAATTCCCCCCCGCTGCTCAGTGCCGCATCCGGGTTTGTGCGTGCACGGGGTTTGCCTTGTGTGTTGATGGGTGCGCACACCTTGTCGCTGCGCTCCAGGAATGTCACCGTTTCGCAGGTGTGTTCGCGGCATATCCAGCGTCGTTTGTGCCACCGGATACGCGCCGGAACACCGGCCCAAGGCGCGTCGATCACCTCCACCACCACACGCCATGACCGTGAGCGATCACCCCACAACCCGGGCAGCCAACCAGCTGGTTACACGACTCAACATCGAGCACCAGAGCCTGTGGGGTGCGAGCCACGCTCATCAGATGGAAGCCCTCCAAGTCAACGAGCAGATCACACCGACCACAACGATCAAGCGACACAGAGCAACAGCAGGTAGGGTGAGACATTGTCGAGGTCCTTGAAGACAGCGGGGGTAGAAGTCCGCTCATCATCAAGGACCTCGACCTCTACCCGCAACCCCCGACCAACACCCGGTCACCCATACTCAACTCGGAAGAGCCAGTTTGCCTTCGAGCGCACTCAAAGGTTTAGCGTAATAGACATGTTGGAAGAACGGTTAGAGCAAGCCCTTAGGCTCGCGATCGATCCACCCGGAGGGCTAAATACTGCGGCGTTGCGCGACCTGATCAGAGATGACGAGAACACTCAGTGGGATATCGCTACCACTGCCGAGTATTTGGGAATCAGCGCACATACGCTGCGCTATTACGAACGCGCAGGGCTGGTGAAAGTAGGACGCGACGCATCCGGCTATCGGCTTTACGATGCTGCGGCTGTACGGCGTTTGGTTTTTATTACCCGAATGCGGGTCTCTGGAATGTCGATTGCCCAACTCCAGCATTACATCTCCTTGGTTGAACAAGGTGCAGAAACAGTGCAGGAGCGTCTTGATTTGATGCTGGAGCATCGCGACATCCTTCGGCAACGAATAGAGGATCTTCAGTTATCGCTGGCAGCTACCGAATTCAAGATAGCAATGTATCAGAAAGGTTCCCGTCCATAATGAGTGATCAGTACGATATTGATTCCGTCGATAACCAGCGACGTCGTGATCTTGGATTGCAGGTTCTCTCCCGTATCGACGGAGATGCTGGTCAGAGTGTTATCGAATCACTTTCCGCGTCAAACCCTGCTTTAGGACACCACATCGCCGCATTTGCTTTCGGGGATATTTACGATAGGCCCGGTCTGGATGCACGCAGTCGCCAGCTAGTAACCATTGGCGTATTGACTGCATTAGGCGGATGTGAACCTCAACTTAAAGTTCATGTTGGAGCGGCACTCAATGTCGGGATTTCCGAAGAGGAAATTCAGGAAGCTATCCTGCACGCATCAGTGTACTGCGGCTTTCCGCGAGCACTGAACGCTACTTTCGCAGCACAGGAAGCAATTGAGTCACGGCGGAACTACGACAGGTAAGTTGATGCGGAGGTGCTGAATGCATCAATTTCCGTTTCGGTCTAGTTGGCCATCAACTTGAAAAAGAATTCTGGGTTTCCTGTCGAGTAGTACTGGTGCCAGGTGTTGATTGTCTCTACCGGGTAGACGTCAAGGTACTCCAGTATGGCTTTTGCCCAGTCCAGCCCGGCGGCTGAGTTGGCGGTGATGAGGTTCTTGTCCACCCAGACGTTTTCAGTAGCGTCCCGCATAGTGGTGTAACCGTGGGTGGTCGGCCTGTTGCTTGTTATGGGTGCGCCGTGTGATCCTTCGAGAAAGCTCGAACTCGTGTGTGGAGACGATCTGTCAGTCCATTGGCATCTAGGGCAAAGGTGCTCTGCGCACTCGTGGAGTGCTCTACCCGGTTCACGATGTTGCTCTACGTGCCCGATGGGCATACAGCCGTCGAGGTTCACGATGCCATCATCGATTAGTTTGCAGGTGGGACTGGGGCAGCGATCTGGCTTGGCGTGGCGAGATCGCTTCGGAGTGTGGGGCTTGACGTGTGCTTGTGTGACCCGCATTGGCCCTGGCAGTGCGCAACGAACGAGAACACGAACGGGCTCCTGCATCAATTACATGCCCAAAGGCTCTGGTCGTTGGCCCCTAAGTGAAGCAGATATGGATGTGATCGCTGACCAGCGGGGTGAGTGCCCCGGCAAAACGCTCAACTGGGACACACCCAAGCAATGCCTCGAACTGCTGCTCAGGACATAACCCGTCTTGCAACCACCCCTAGAATCCGGCCTCTCCCTCCTCGAACGGGGGTGTGATAGTTCCGTGTCGGTCGATAATTCGCGCGGGCTTCAACGGCGCGTCTCGAACGGCATTGAGGAGCCGGTCGAAGGTTTCCATCGCGGCGTGACGTTTGGAGGGAACGAACTCCAGAGCGGACGCGTACGGACTGATCTCATGACCCTGACCTGACAGGGCGTTAGCCAAGCTTGCTAGCGGGTTGGCTCGTGTACCTTCTTCAATAGCTCTCACGATCCAGGAGCGACATTCGTTGACATCGTCAGCCCAGGTACGGAATACCTGCCCGGTGAGTTCTTGGTGCCAGGAGTAGTCGTCCGAACTGCTGGTTAGTGTCCATCCCGGCCACAGCGCATCGAAATCCTCCAGGTGCATGTCCCTGTCCTGGAGCGACCACCAACGCAACGAGCGTGCTTGGTAGTCCACGAATATCCCGGTGGTCGGAACATAGTCATCCGTGGTCTGCTCCCACGCATCCGATTCATCCGGTAGTCGGGAGGCGACCTCGCGAGCCAAAGCCAGGAAATTCTCAGGACCGCATCCAGTAAGATCATCCAGGAAGCCGTAGGCGCGCCAGGTGACCAAGGTGCCGTCTGCTATGCGCACGGTGATGGGATCAACTCCGTGCCACTCATCCCATGGCTCTAGACTGGGCGCGCGATCACACGGCAAACGATCAGAACGGTGTGTGAAGATGGTGGCCGGATCGACGCCCGCAGCTCGAAGAGTTCCACGGGTTCCTTCGGCTGACCAGGCGGCCGTCCACCCAGGCCAGGTGTGCTCAACGAGATAGTTGATAAGTCGAGGCATGTAGAGTGCCTCACTCTCCTCTGCCCACACCACCAGTTTCCTGGTCTCGTCGATCAGAAGTGTGCCCTCAATCCACGTCGCCCCCTTCCAAGCATGCGGATCATCAACACCCATCGGAGACATACAACGCACACGCTCGTAGGTGGCTTCCATACCGTCGATCGCAATGTCCAGTCCGACCGTTTGGGCCGCCGAGTGGTTGTAGTAGATCTCCCAACCAGAGTAAGTCTTAAGCAAAACACCTAACCGGGAACCCATCGTGACACCTCCAATTGGGAGAACAATTTGTCCGACACTATACGTTCCTGAACGTCCTTGCTAGCCGGTGGTGCGCTCGATCAGGGGTGCGTACGCTCTGGCCTGGCCACCTGCGCCGCTACCACACGAATCGCTTACACCCCATGACGCTGCCGACCAACATTGGCCAGACACCCGCAAACGAAAAAACTCCGGACTTATCAAATCCGGAGTCAAAATGGAGCGGGCGACGGGAATCGAACCCGCCTCTGAAGCTTGGGAAGCTTCCATTCTACCGATGAACTACGCCCGCAACTCATCGTCCCGAAGGAATCGACCCGTCGATCATATCGTCACGCTGGATGGCCGCGCAACCGACGCCGCCCGGCACAGCGATGTGGCGCCGCCCGGCACTCAGCCTCCGTCCCATCCGCACGCGGACAGGCCCGATACACTTGGCTCGCCTGACTGATTGGAGTTCCCATGCCTCGTCCCGTGGTGGCGGCCGCGATCGTCGATTCCCTGAGCGACCCCACGATGCTGCTCGCCTGCTCTCGCGCCTACCCGCAGGAGCTGCGCGGCCAGTTCGAGCTGCCCGGCGGCAAGGTTGAGGACAATGAGGATCCAGTCGAAGCCCTCATGCGTGAGATTGCCGAGGAGCTCGGCGCTCGCCTCATCATCGGCGAGCGCGTGTGCCCCGAGGGCGGCCAGTGGTGGCCGATCCTTGGCGGACGCGTTATGGGCGTGTGGCTCGCTAAGGTTGCACCGAACTCGCAAGAGCCGCGCGCGGGCGCGTCGCACCTTGAGGCCAGGTGGGTGCCCCTCGCGGACCTCTCCGCGCTTCCGTGGATTGTCGCTGACCTGCCGATTGTCGAGGCTGTGGTCGCCCGCTGCGCTCGCTGACGTCTGCACGCTCTCCCATTTGACGACACATAGGGGCATAGTGTCAGAATAGGTCTATGCCGAAGATTATTGGCGAGTCCCTCGCCTCTCACCGCGAGCTGACTCGCACGCGCCTGTTTGAGGCGCTCGGGTCTCTCATGGCCGAGCAGTCCTTCGAGTCGATCACGATGAGCCAGATCGCCGAGCGCGCGGGCGTGGGTCGCACCGCGGTCTACAACCACTTCGCGGACAAGGAAGTGCTCCTGCTCGCGTATATGCGCCAGGTGACCGAGGAATTCACGGCGGTGCTGACGCAGCGCCTCGCGGCCGAGCCCGATCCGCTCATGCGCCTGCGCCTCTATATTCGTTCGCACCTGCAGATGACGAGCCGCTACCACGTCAAGGCTGGTATGGGGTTGCGTCGCCAGATGTCGGGCCGAGGCGCCTCCCACCTGCATGATCATGCGGGGCTGGTGGGCGAAGTCCTCATTGGGATCCTTGACGAGGCCATGGATCGTCACCTGATCGTGGCTCAGAATACGCTGGGGGCGGTTCACCTGATCCACGCGACGCTTGCAAGCCAGCGCCTCCCCAAGGACGCGGCGCATCGTGAGTCGGCGCTGGTCCTCGTGGAGACCTTCATTTTGCGAGGCCTGGGCGCCTCGGAGGAGAACGTGCGTCACGTCACCGCTTCGCCTCTCCCGTTGTGGGAATAGCGGGCTCGCCGAGACCGTTGATTCAGACAGAACACAGGGGCCGCCCGGCCTCGACCAACTTGCCGACCAGAGCGTCGGCGCTACAAGGAGAGATATGGCTACCGTTACTCTGACGCAGGAGAACTTCGAGCAGACCGTGTCGTCTAACGACATTGTTCTGGTTGATTTCTGGGCGACCTGGTGTGGCCCGTGCCGCCAGTTCGGCCCCGTCTTCGAGGCGGCTTCCGAGAAGTACCCGGACGTTGTTTTCGGCAAGATTGACACGGATGACCAGCAGCAGCTGGCGATGGCCGCGCAGATCACGTCGATCCCGACGCTGATGGCCTTCCGTGATGGCATTGCGGTTTTCCGTCAGTCCGGCGCTCTGCCGCTGTCCGCTCTGGAGGACCTGGTTTCGCAGATCCAGAACCTGGACATGGACGACGTGCGAAAGAAGATCGCCGAGGCCGAGCAGGCCGAGTGATCGCGTCATAGCTGATGACGGGCCCCGAGGCGTGCGCCTCGGGGCCCGTTGTTATGTCCTATCACCCTTGTGTGTGCTCACAGTGCAGTCCACGTCGCCCACATCACCCCTTTTTTAGCTTTATTCGCCTAGGTGGTTTGCACTTTGGGCGCGGTGTCCATCGCTCGCGCGTGTAAATGGGGGGAATTGCAACCATAGGCCTCCGACACGCCGGCGACACGCCGACAGAGATCTTCTATGGTTGCAATTCCCCCCAATCGCGCAGGCGTGGGTCGGGCTGTGTGGGCGAGGCGGCAGGTGGCGCTAGCGTGCGTGGTGTGTGCCGCTGGCGGCTGGGTCGGGCTGAGTTGGCGAGGCGGCAGGTGGCGCTAGCGTGCGTGGTGTGTGCCGCTGGCGGCTGGGTCGGGCTGTGTGGGCGAGGCGGCAGGTGGCGCTAGCGTGCGTGGTGTGTGCCGCTGGCGGCTGGGTCGGGCTGTGTGGGCGAGGCGGCAGGTGGCGCTAGTGTCTTGCTGGGCGGCGGGTGATGAACTCACGGTCCGCATGGTCGCCGACCATGAACGAGTATTCGCCGACGATCTCGAAGCCGTGGCGCGCGTAGAAACGCTGCGCGCCGTAGTTTTCGCTCCACACGCCGATCCACAGGGTGCGCGGCCCCTCACGCTCGAGCCACTCCAGCGCGGTGCGCAGCAGGAGGGTTCCGCGGCCCCCGCCCTGGTACCCGCGCAGGATGTACAGCCGCTGGATTTCCCCGTCGCCGGGCGCGACGTCGGGGTGGGGCAGGTGCGCCGGGCACGCGGTCACGTATCCGATGGGGGAGCGCTCGGGGGACGAGGCCTGGGTGCCTTCCCCGGCCCGCGCGGTATCGGGACCGGCGGCGTCGTGGCGCTCGTTCGCGTTGATGGTGGAGGGGGAACCGGAGGACACGTGAGCGAGGGACCCGGCCTCGTCCTCCTGGGAGGGGGAACCGGGTGCATCTTCGAAGAGGAGCCAGGTTGCGTACTCAGGGTCCTCCAGTTCGGCGCGAAGGACGGCGGGGGAGTAGGCCTGGTCGAGGAAGGCTGTCAAGTCTTCCGCCGTGTAGAGGTGACCGAAGGTTTGGGTGAAGCACTCGCGGGCGAGCGCGGACAGGACGGGTGCGTCGTCGGGCGTGGCGCGGCGGATCATGGTGTCCTCTCGGTCGGGGTACCCCCATCGTAGGCAGGAGGTTGCGGGCGCGCTCCCATTGCCGAGGCGCCGGCTGAGTGTCCGCCCTGTCGGCCGTGACCGCCGGGCTGGAAGGGCTTGCGAGCTTGCCGGGCTGGCAGGAGCTCCTCGCCCCGGCGCGGGCAAGGTGGCAGCCGCTGTCGGCCGCGCCCCAGACACGCCCGTCAAGCCGCCCCGAGGCTCCCCTGATTGTTCCCTGACGCGATGTGTCAACCCTTGCTCCACAAGTGATCCCTACCATACAATTGGCTGACAGGCGCACATCGAAGGAGACGGACGTGGCACGTAAGACCCGCACCGCGCAGGTGCTCGATATTGTCAAGGCGCTCGCGTGGGTCGTTATCGCGGTGTCCCTGGTGAAGTTCGCCTTCTTTCCCGCGGCGGCCGAAGAACAGACGAGCGACGGCATGGACCCGGGCGGCACGTTTGGGCAGATGACGATCCCGGTGGGCCGGGCGGACATCACGAACACCGTGAGTCTGACGGGTACGATCCAGGCGGACGAGCCCGTCAATGCTCGCGCGACGCTGGATGGCGCGGTCGTGCGCGTCTACGTCAACGACGGTGACACGGTCGCCAAGGGTGACGCCCTCATCCAGATTCGCAAGGAAATCCCCGGCGAACCAAGGCAGGTCACCGACGAGGACGGTAACGTCACGACGGAAATCGGACAGCCGACCTATAAATACGAGACGGTTGCTGCCCCCGGCGACGGCAGGGTGTCGACGAGTGTTCTGGTGGGGCAGCAGTTCGCGATCGGTGACACGGTTGCGTCGGTCGCACCCTCCACGTTCTCGGCTGTCGCCGCCCTGAGCGCCGACCAGATGTACCGCCTCCAGGAGGCCCCTTCCACCGCGACCGTCACCATCAAGAACGGCCCGGCGCCCTTCGAGTGCTCCGACGTCAAGCTCGTCAGCCCGACCGGCAAGACGCAGGATCCCAAGAACCCGGGGGCCTCGGATAACTCGGCCACAGCCTCGACGGACTTGAAGGCTCGCTGCGCGATTCCCTCCGACCAGACGGTGTTCGCGGGCCTGCAGGTCAGTATCGAGATGACGACGGGCTCGGCCACGGGCGTGCTCGCCGTCCCGGTCTCCGCGGTTGAGGGCCGCTACCAGACCGGCACCGTCTACGTGCCGACCTCCGACCCGGCCAACCCGGAGAAGCGCTCGGTGACTCTGGGTCTGACGGACGGCAAGATGGTCGAGGTCAAGGACGGCCTGGAGGAGGGCGAGGAGATCCTCGAATTCACCCCGACCGCGACGAAGGACAACCAGGACGATCCCTACGGTCCGGGCCCCGGAGCGGGGACGGATGGCGGGGCCATGGACGGAGCCGCGGACGCGTCCGACGGGACGGGCGCGCGATGAGCCTGGTGTGCCTGCGGGGCGTGACCCGAACGGTCACCCTGCCCGACGGCGAGGACCTGCATATTCTGCGCGGCGTCAACCTGGACGTCGCGGCGGGAGAGCACGTCTCGATCGTCGGCCGGTCGGGCACGGGTAAGTCGACGATGCTCAACATCATCGGCCTGCTGGATACCCCCACGTCGGGCACCTACGAGCTGGACGGCGTGGACACGACGCGCCTGAGCGAGGGGCGTCGCGCCCGCATGCGGGGGGCGGATTTCGGCTTCGTCTTCCAGCAATTCAACATTTTCGCGGCGCGCACGGCCGCCGAAAACGTCGAGGTACCCCTCATGTACGCGTCGGGTGCGCAGCTGCTGCGCAGGCGCGCGATCGCCTTGGACATGCTGGAGCGCGTGGGCCTTGGGGACCGCGCGGACTCTCACCCGGGTGAGATGAGCGGCGGCGAGCAGCAGCGCATCGCGATCGCCCGCGCCCTCGTGCGCCGCCCGCGCGTGATCCTCGCCGACGAGCCGACCGGCGCCCTCGATCCAGACACGGGCCGCGCGGTCATGGCCCTCCTGGAGGAGGTCGCCCGCGAATCCGACTCGGCGCTCATCGTCATCACGCACGATATGGCGGTCGCCGCCCGCGCCTCGCGCGCCTACGAACTGTATGACGGTGTCCTCCACGAGGTCGCCGATCCCTCCGCCCTGATCCAGCGCGCGGAGGCTGGGCACATCGAGCCCGCCGGGACCGAGATCAGCGGCAACGTGTCTAGTGTCGCCGCGCCCGCCGACCTCGAGCCCGCCCGCTTTGGGGACGAGGCCGTGGCCGCCTCCGCTCCCGTCTCTCCTCCTCCGTCGCCTCCCGCGCAGGTCCGTGCACCGGAGCCGGGTGCTCCTCGCGCGGCGAGTGGGACGGTCAGCGGGACGGTCAGTGACGCGGCAAGCGGGGCGGAAAGTGGGGCGTCGGCGCGTGCGCAGGCCTCTCGGATCCCGGTCCCGCCGCAGGCCGAGGCCCCCTTGGCCGAGGTGGTCGGCGCGGGTGAGGAGGGCGCATCGTGAACGCTGTGAGCCAGGTCGTGGGAGCCCTTATCGAGGCGTGGGGCGAGGTCAAGGTCCAGAAGGCCCGCGTGGTCCTCTCCCTCGTGGGAGTGGTTGCCGCGGTGGCCGCCATGACGGTCGTCATCGCGCTGGGCGACCTGATCTTGCAATCCTCGCGGGAATTGGCCGAGCTCTACGAGGGGCGCTCGGTGACGCTGCGCCTCGCTCCGGAACAATCATCGGCCAGCCAGGGAGGCCCCTCGAATGGCGGCCCCTCCCAGGAGTCCGGAACCGGGGAGGGCGCCCAGGCCTCGTCGAGTGTCGCGCGACCCGACGAGAAGGACCCGGTGAGCGACGCGATGACGACGCTCGCGGACCGACACGACATCCGCTACTGGTCGCGCCTGTCCAGCTCGGGCGGCGAGATCGTCGAGGTCCGCCAGGCCCGCACGTCCGGGCAATTCCGCGGCTACCCGGTGGTGCGCACGCAGGATATGTTCAACGACGTCACGATCCAGTCGGTGGACCCCTCATATGAGGTGATTTTCCGCACCCGCATGCTCGCCGGGCGCTGGGTGGTCGACAGCGACGCGGACCAGCGCTTGACCCCCGTCGTCATCTCCGAGGTCCTGTGGAATCAGCTGGGGCGCGCCCCCATCGACCAGGTCCCCATCGTCCTACACACCACCGACGGCACCGCGCTGCGCGTCGTCGGCGTCACGAAAGCGAAGAGCCGCTTCGACATGCCGACCCTCTACGTGCACTATGACGCGGCGCGCGCCGCCCTGCCGCAGATGGGACAGCCCACGATGATCGCGTGGGTCGGCCCCGAGGATGCCGAGCAGGCGCGCACGGTGCTGCCGCGTGCCCTGGCCTCGATCCTTGGTGACGGATGGCGCGTGAGCGTCACCGGCGGCGAGCACCAGGACACGGGCGAGGAGCAGCTGGGGACGATCTCCCGCGTCATCATGATTATCGGAGGCATTATCGTCTTTCTCGGTGCGCTCGGCCTCCTCAACGTCGCGATCGTGACCGTGCGCCAGCGCGTGCGCGAAATCGGTATCCGCCGCGCCGTCGGCGCCTCCGCCGCGCGCGTCTTCTTCGCTGTTTTCATGGAGTCGGTGGTCGCGACCTTCGTCGCCGGCGTCATCGGCGTGGGGATCGCGGTCGTCGTTGTGCGTTTCTTGCCGCTCGAATCGATGGGAATCGCCCTCAGTGAGACACCGGCCTTCCCCGCCGGCGCGGCCATCGCGGGCGTCGCCATCTCCACGAGTATCGGTGCTCTGTGCGGCATCATCCCGGCGCTCGCGGCCGTGCGCATCAAGCCAATCGACGCGATTAGGTATTAGTAGTCGCCGAGGCCGTGGCTGGTGTCCCGATGTCGCGTGGGTTCGCGGTCGGGGAGTGGGCCTCGTCCGTGGTGGGCGAGTGGGAGGTTGGCGTCCCGTGTGGCCACGCGGTGTGGCGTCCGGGTCAGCGGGGAAGCGTCACTCGCTTGGTGTCCTCGTTGAAGACGATCATGCCTTCCTTGAGGAGGGCGCGGTAGACGCGGGTGGGCTGGTAGCGGTCGCCGCCGTCGAGGCGGGCGGCGTCGAGGACTCGGCGCTTCGTCAGGCCCTCCCTACCTTCGAAGTGCGCGGCGCGCAGTGCCTTCATGATGCGGCCGCGGGCCTGGCGGTCGGTGCCCGTGTAGGGCTGGGGCGTGGGGCGCTTCTCATCCTTGGGGAATCCGGCGGTGGCCCACGCGCAGTGTTTGTGCATGATGCATTCATCACAGCTGGGGGAGAGCTGGGTGCAGACGAGGGCGCCGAACTCCATGAGAGACAAACTGACCTCCGCGGCGAGGTGCCCATCTGTTGGGAGCAGGGTTGCGGCGCGCGCGGTTTCTGATTTGGAGGGCGTTGAGCGGGGAGGGAACTCCCGGCCGTCGAGAAATCTGACCAGCACTCTACGGACGTTCGTGTCCAGAACTGGGACGCGGATTCCGTGGCGGAAGGCGAGCAGCGCGCTGGCTGTGTACGTGCCCACGCCCGGCAGAAGAGTCAGCTCTTTCATGGTGAGGGGCACCTGACCGCCGTGTTTCTCGACGATGGTGCCCGCACAGTTTTTGAGGCGCAGCGCGCGTGACGGATAGCCCAGATTTGCCCAGGCTACAATGATATCCGCGGAGGATGCGTCGGCCAGGTCTGCGGGTGTGGGCCATCGGTGCATCCATTCAATCCAGATCGGCTGCACGCGCGACACCGGGGTCTGTTGGCTCATGATCTCGAAAACGAGGGTGCCCCAGTCGGATACGTCGTCGTGTCGCATGGGCAGGTTGCGCTTGTTGGATGCGAACCAGCGGGGAAGGTCATGGAGCAGTGTCTGCGAGGCCTCGGCCGTTGGATTTATGAACACCCTGTCAGTGTAGAGAGAGTTGTCTGATGCCTGCGCTCCCAGCGACCCAGTCTGTGAGGTGGAGCATAAAATTCGTTGACAGTTGTATAAACGGTAAAGGTCCGCTAGTCTGACCGTGCTCTCAGAAACGCCCCGCGCCTTGCGGGGTTCCATCAACAACAGGAGACATAATGTCCGCTCCTCAGCAGCCCGGTTACGGCCAGCCCGGCTTCAACGCCCCCGTCCAGGGCAAGTCCCGCATGGTCGCCGGCCTCCTCAACCTGCTCCTCGGCTGGCTCGCCGCTGGTGACTTCTACCTCGGCCACATGAAGATCGGCGCAATGCGCGTCGGCGCCTTGATCCTCAGCTGGGTCATCATGTTTATCGGTGGCGCCATGGAAAGCGCCGTCGTCGCCGGCCTCGGCTACCTGTTCGCCCTTGCGGTTGGCTTCTTTGGCTTCGCGTGCGCCATCATGACCTTCATGGGCAAGTGGATCTACGAGAAGGACGCCAACGGCGTTCCCACCGTCTGAGTTGTGCGAATGCGTCTGAACTGACGCGCACTCAGTAAGAGTGTGGGGCCCAGCTGATGCTGGGCCCCACACTTTTGTATCTAGCCCGGGGTGTGTCGGTCGAGCCAGTCGCTGATGGGTGGGCTGTTGTCGCGCCAGCGTGTGAATGCTGTGGGCGTATTGGCCGAGCGTTTCGCTGCTGCGAGGGCGGCGGCTTGCCGTGTGAAGCGTCCCGGGTTGCGCTGGCAGCTGGGCCCGAGGGCTGGCGTTGTTAGCCCCTTCATGCACAGCTGGGCCCTATAGGTGGAGCGTGGGCGACCCCGCCCACACTGCCACCCATGGGGTTAACCTGCGCATCGAAGGGCGCGCACAGCCACTTCTCGGGCGATCGCTCCACCGATCAGAGGCGCACGGCTACCAGTCGGGCGAGCCTTGCCGCCAGACGTACCCGCGCGCGTCGCCGCAGGCGCAGCAGCGTGGGGCGCTGCGCGCGTGAAGGCATGGCACCCCTGCCCCTGACCCAGGTGACAAACAGTCTGCGGGTGGATTCAGGGTGACGTCGGGGTGGTTGCGGGTACCGTGATGGGGGCGGTGCACGCTAGGATGTGGCAGTGCGGCCACACAAAGGCCACCCCACGACAATCGAAAGGCTTAGCCATGACGACGCCCGATCCCCTGGCCAACCCCATCAAGCCCGAGGACGATACCCAGGCCTCGATCCCCGCGCCTGAGGCGCCCAGCTTCCCCCAGGCCTCGGCCCCCTCCTTTGACGAGGCGACCGCCACCCCCGGTGCCACCACCTACGGCACTGCCTACGACCCCGCCGGCGCGGCGCCGGAGGCGCAGGCCCAGGACGCGCAGCAGCCCTACACTCAGCCCGCGTTCGGCCAGCCCCAGGACCCCCAGCAGGGCTACGCCCAGCCCGCGTTCGGCCAGCCCGCGTTCGGCCAGCCCGCCTTCGCTCAGGGTGTCTATGCGAACCCGCCCAAGCAGTGGATCATTGCCCTGCTTCTGGCGTTCTTCGTGGGCCCGCTGGGTATCCACAACTTCTACCTGGGCTACAACAGCCGCGGCCTGATCCAGCTGCTTCTGTCCGTTATCGTCATCGGCCTGCCCATCACCGCCATCTGGGCGTTCATTGAGTTCATCATGATCATCATGCGTTCCGGCTCCTACGGCTGCGACGCCACGGGCCAGCCGCTGGTGTGACCTGGGGTGTTGTCGCGGCGCTGAGTATGCGACAATCAAGTTATGCTGCTCAGTGACCGCGACATCAACGCCTCCCTGGATTCCGGCCGCATTCGGCTGGATCCTCTGGATCGTGACCTGGTCCAGCCGGCCAGTATCGACGTGAGGTTGGATCGGCTG
Organism: Pauljensenia sp. 20925_1_34; assembly: GCF_041432775.1. Classification (NCBI taxonomy): domain Bacteria; kingdom Bacillati; phylum Actinomycetota; class Actinomycetes; order Actinomycetales; family Actinomycetaceae; genus Pauljensenia; species Pauljensenia sp. 20925_1_34. The sequence continues at coordinate 13,327 of NZ_JAPWAG010000010.1, forward strand.
TTCTGCCTTTTTGATAATCACCGCTACCCGGTGATCGACCCTGCGGCGGACCAGTCGGACCTGGCGCGCCAGGTGGACGTGGGGCCGGATCAGCCCTTCGTCTTGCACCCCGGTGAGTTCGTCCTGGGTGCCACGTACGAGCTGGTGACCCTCGGCGACGACATTGCCGCGCGCCTGGAAGGCAAGTCGTCGCTGGGGCGCCTCGGCCTCCTCACTCATTCCACCGCGGGCTTTATTGACCCCGGTTTCTCCGGTCATGTGACCCTGGAGCTGTCCAATGCGGCGACGATGCCGATCCTGCTCTACCCGGGCATGAAGATTGGGCAGCTGTGCTTCTTCGACCTGTCCTCCCCGGCTGAGCATCCCTACGGCTCGCAGGGTGCGGGTTCGCACTACCAGGGCCAGCGAGGCCCGACGCCCTCCCGGACTCACGAGCGTTTTACGCGCACCCGTATCGATCGGTGACATGATGACGTCTCATCCTCCTCTTCCGTCCAGGCGTGAGCGCATGCGTGCCGAGCGCGCGGCACGCGGTGCAGCGACCGAGTTAGCTGCGCCGCCCCCGCCGGAAGCGGCAGGCCTGCCTCCGGCGGCGCCTCCGCCACCAGCACCTAGCGATCGTTCCCTGGCTGCTCCGCCTCCTCCCGAAGCGGGGGATATTCCGCCGACCGCGCCTCCTCCGCCGACGCCTCCGTCCGGTGTGCCCGCCCCGGGCGCACAAGGGAGAGAGAATCAGTCCACGACGACGCGTACGGGCGTGATCACCGGCGTCGCCCTGCCGGGTATGACGCCGCGCCCCGACCAGGTCACCAACCGGGGCGACGAGCCCCCGCCCGCGCCCGTGAGGCGTTCCCTCAAGGAACGCATGGCGAGCGCGCGTCCCAGTTTCGCGGACCCGCTGCTCACGGCCGTGACGGGCAACCCGCTCACGCAGACGCACGCCTCGCTGGTGGGGATGACCACGACGGAGCACGCCTTCCAGATCGCGGCCGATGGTGAGGTCACGGGGGCCGAGGCCGCCGCGCCGATCGCCGCCGCCATCGAGGTGAGTGAACCCGCGGGTGTCATCGACCTGGACGAGGCGCTGAGTAATCACCTCCTCTTGGTGTCCGAGGCGGTGGATCCGGCCGAGCTGGAGGCCCTCGCGATCTCCATGTGGGACGAGGCCAGCTGGATCGCCCCGGGTCGCCTGCGCCTGTCGTCCGAGGCTGAGCTTGAGGGCCCGTGGTCGCTCGATCAGCCGACGCGCGCCGAGCTGGGCACCCCGTCCATGCTGACGAACGCGTGGATCCTGCGCTGCCCGGTCTCGCGTGCGCAGGACAAGCCGAGCGCGGTGATGGGTGAGTGGGCGAAGGCGTTTCCCGAGGGGATGCCCATCGGTCTGGAGTACCTTGTCCTCGAGGCGTTGAACCGTATGGCGCGCCGCCTGGCCGGGGGTATGCGCATCGCGGGTAGCGGCTACGTCATGGTTCCCGACGCCGACTCGGCGGTGAACTTGACGGTGTACTCGCCGCGGTGGATTAATCCCGAGGACCTGCTGACTGCGATGCGCGAGCGCGCCGGATTTGAGCAGATGAAGGACGCGCGCGACATCGTCCCCGACGTTCCCGAGGCTCCCGCGCTCAGCCCCGCGCAGGCCGCGCATATCGAGAAACTGAAGGCGGAGCTGGGGCCTGTTCGCGAGGACATCGCCTCTAAGATCGCCAAGGCTCGCGAGGAGCTGGAGGCCCAACGCAACGAGCCGCAGGTCGTCGACGGCTACGCGCTGATGAGCCCGATCGGTAACCGCTCCGACATGATGATTGAGGTCCACGCGGTCCCCACGCCCCCGCGCGTGCTGCGCTGGGAGCCGTGGACGACGGGCGCGATCATCGAATATCAGGTTCGTTGGCTGCCCGGCCTGACCCCGACGCCCGGCGCGTCCTCGATGAGCCGCACGGCTCGCCTGGAGCGCCTGCGCTCGACGCAGGACGTGGAGAAGGCCGCTGGCTTGATCGCGACGCTCGTGGGTGGCAACGTCATCGACGAGGATGGTTTCCTCGTCGGCTTGGCGGAGGTCACCGACGAGGAGGACGACGAGTAGCCACCTGTAGACGGCGCGTATCCTACCCGCTAGGGTGTCTGTGTTCGCACTCCAGCTCATACGAAAGGGCACACCATGAAGCTCTCTGCACGCAACCAGCTCCCCGGCACCGTCGTTGAGGTCTCTCAGGGCGCCGTGAACGGCATCGTCAAGATCGAGGTCGCCCCCGGCCTGGTCATCTCCTCGTCGATCACGAACGCCGCCATCGAGGAGCTCGGCCTGACCGTCGGCTCCAAGGCCGTCGCCGTCATCAAGGCCTCCAACGTCATCGTTGGTGTCGAGGACTGATCCTTTCAAACGTCGCAGTGCGGCCCCGCAGGTTTTCCTGCGGGGCCGCACTGTGTCTGGGGCCTGTGACTACTGCCCGCGCTTGACGGACTCCAGCAGCATGACGGCCACGTCGCGCACCTCGGGCAGCTTTCCGCTCGCGGTCGTCGACGAGGCCGGGGTGGCCTCGTTGGTCGCCCCGCCCTGGTCGGCGGCGTCGGAGGAGACGAAACCGGCGGACGTGCCCGAGGCCGAGCCGAGCATCTGGGAACAGAACGGGCAGGCCGTCGCGACGACGTCCGCGCCCGTGGCCGCGGCCTCGACGATGCGGGCATCCGCGATGCGGGTCCCGCGCGTCTCCTCGAACCAGGCGTGCGCGCCGCCCGCGCCGCAGCACATTGCGCGGTCGCGGTTGCGCGGCATCTCGACGAGCTCCACGTTCGGCAGGGAGCCCACGAGCTCGCGCGGCGGCTCGTAGACGCGGTTGTGGCGGCCCAGGAAGCACGCGTCGTGGTAGGTGACCTTCAGGGGCGCCCCGACCGAGGGAGCGTTGCCCGCGGAGTCAGCCCCGGCCTCGTCCGTGGTGTCCGCGCCCGCGGAGTCCGCAGAGGCAGCGGAAGCAGATGAGGCGGTGGGGGCCACCGGCGTGAGCAGGCCGTCGCGCACCAGGCGGTTGAGGAGCTGCGTGTGGTGGACGACGTCGAAGGAGCCGCCCAGCTCGGGGTACTCGCCCGCGATCGTGTTGAAGCAGTGCGCGCAGGAGACGACGATCTTCTGGGGCTTGGCTTCTGTGAGCGTGTCGATCGCCTGGGCGGCCAGCATCTGGAAGAGCGCCTCGTTGCCGGCGCGGCGGGCCGGGTCGCCCGTGCAGGACTCGCCCGAGCCGAGGACCGCGAAGGACACGCCCGCCGTGTGCAGCAGCTCGGCGACGGCGGCGCTGGTCTTCTTCGCCGTGTCGTCGTAGGCGCCCGCGCAGCCCACCCAGAACAGGTAGTCAACCTCGGAGGCGTCCTCGATGTCCTCGCCGACGACGGGGATGTCGAAGTCCAGCTTCTTCGCCCACTCCATGCGCTTGCGGGCGGGCTGGTTGTAGGGGTTCGCCTTGGATTCCATGCCGCGGAAGGCGCGGCCCAGCTCGCGGGGGAACGCGCCCTCCATGAGGACCTGGTGGCGGCGCAGGTCGAGAATGTGGTCGATGTGCTCGATGTCGACGGGGCACTGCTCGACGCAGGCGCCGCAGTTCGTGCAGTCCCACAGGACCTCTTCGGAGACGACCTCGGGGACCAGGGGAGCGGTGACCGCGGAGACGCCCTCGGGGCCGGTTGCGCCCGACAGGGACAGGGCAGAGACCAGGTCGAAGGAGTGCGGCGAGGCCGGCACGCCCTTGTCGAGGAGGACCTCGCCGTCGCCCAGCTTCTGGTGGCCCTCCTCCTGCTCGACGATCTGCACGTTGGAGGCGGACTCCATGTGGTCGCGCAGGCCCATGATGAGCAGCTTGGGGGAGAGGGGCTTCTGGGTGTTCCACGCGGGGCACAGCTCCTGGCAGCGGCCGCACTCGGTGCACGAGTACAGGTCCAGGCGGGCCTTCCACGAGAAGTCCTCGATCGTGCCCACACCGAGGACCGTGTCTTCGGGGACGTCGTCAAAGTCGTCCTCGCTGGTGACGGGCTTGCCGTCGATCAGCATGTGGTCGGCCGGTCCCAGGGACTTTGTGCCGTCGGCGTTGCGGCGCGTGTACAGGTTGAGGATCGCGACGAAGCGGTGCCAGGCGACGCCCATGCCGGTCTGGATGCCGACGACCGTCAGCCAGGCCATGGAGGTGAGGACCTTGAGGGCGCTGACCAGCACGATCGCGTTCGCCAGCGAGGCGGCCGAGGAGGAAGCGGCGGCCGCGAAGAGCGCGCCGAGCCAGGCGGTGAGCGGGAAGTGCAGGGCGGTCGCGTGGGCCTCGAGGCCCGGCGTGAGGCTGAACAGCGCGTATTCGAGGCCGCGCAGGGCCACGACGCACGCGCACACGATGAGGATCACCCACTCGACGAAGAGCGCCTGCCAGCGGGTCGAACCCAGGAAACGGGAGGCCAGGCCGCGCGGGGAGGAATCGCGCGGGTGGGGGCGGGTCAGGGACGAGGGCGGGGTGCCTTCCGGGTCGGCCGCAGCGGCAGCGCCGTCGGGATCGTCGTTGGACAGGGCCGCCTCCGCAGCGGTGCCGCGCCCGGCGCGCTGGCGAACGATCATGAGGAGGATGATGCCCGCCAGGCCGCCCCACGCGAAGACCTCGGTCAGCCACTCCCACGGAGCGAAATGGCCGAGGAGGGGCAGCGTGAAGGTCTGGACGCGCAGCTGGGCGTAGCCCGTGACCAGCGTGAGGAAAAGGATCGGGAAGGAGACCATGACCAGCCAGTGGGCCGCCTTGATCCACGGGCGCCCCTTGAACTCGCGGTGGGTGAGGGCCGCGGAGACGACACCCCACGCTCGCTTGCTGACGGGGCCGAGGCGCCCCGGGTCGGGCGTGCCCGCCGAGACCGTGCGCCACATGTGGGTCAGGCCTCGCGCGAACGACAGGACGGCCAGGGCGCTCACCAGCAGGGCGAGTCCCCACATGATGGCGCTCAGCGTCGGATTGGCCACGTTTCCTCCTCAAGATTGCTGCACTCCATTGTGTCACCTCGACCACGCAGCGACCGAATTCCCAGGCAAAGCGTGCGCAATTACGCGCTCCGCGGTGGGTCTGGCCGAGCTTGCATGTGCTCACCGCAACGTGGAAATGTGCCACGAGGAGGGAAAAAGTGTGGGAGAGTGAGAGCGTGCTTCCCGTCTCGCAGCCAGACATGACACTGTCCGACCAGGAACTCTTCGGAGACGATCACCCGCATGATCACTGCGGGGTCTTCGGAGTATGGGCCCCGGGCGAGGACGTTTCCCGCCTGACCTACTTCTCCCTCTATGCCCTGCAACACCGCGGCCAACAGAGCGCCGGTATTGCGACGTCGAATGGCAAGCAGATCCTCGTGTATAAGGATCAGGGCCTCGTCTCGCAGGTGTTCTCCGAGCAGTCTTTGCAGGGCCTGCGCGGCCACATCGCTCTGGGCCACGTCCGCTACGCGACGACCGGCGCGGACGTGTGGCGCAACGCCCAGCCGACGCTGGGCCCCACCCCCACGGGCACGCTCGCCCTGGCCCACAACGGCAACCTCACCAACACGGTCGAGCTGCGAGCGCTGGCCGTCGAGATCGCCGACGACGGTGAGGACTTCGAACGCGGCGCCTCCACTGACACCTCCCTCGTGACCGCGCTTTTGGGCATGGCCGACCGGATCCCGGGGCCGACCCCCTTCATCGCGTCTCCGTCCGTGACGCCTTCCGAGACCGATGGGGACGAGGCCGCCCCGGCCTCGTCGATCACCGATCCCGAGCCCGCGCCCCTCGTCGGCGCCGCCCTGAAGGTGCTGCCGCGCATCAAGGGCGCGTTCTCCCTGGTCTTCATGGACGAGAATACGCTGTACGCCGCGCGCGACCCGCACGGCTACCGCCCGCTCGTGCTCGGCCGCCTGGCCTCCGGCTGGGTCGTCGCCTCCGAGACCGCCGCCCTGGACCTGTGCGGCGCGACCTTCGTGCGCGAGGTCGAACCCGGCGAGCTCATTTCGATCGACGCGTCGGGCGTGCACTCGCGCCGCTTCGCCGTGCGCCGCTCCAACACCTGCGTCTTCGAGTACGTGTACCTGGCCCGCCCCGACACGACGATCGGCGGGCGCCGCATCGTGGCCGCGCGCCACGAGATGGGCGCTGCCCTGGCGCGCGAGAACCCCATCGAGGCGGACCTGGTGATCCCCACGCCCGACTCGGGCACGCCCGCCGCGATCGGCTACGCGCAGGAATCCGGGATTCCCTTCGCCCAGGGCCTCGTGAAGAACGCGTACGTGGGCCGCACCTTCATCCAGCCCACGCAGTCGCTGCGCCAGCTGGGCATCCGCCTCAAGCTCAACCCCCTGCGCGAGGTCATCGAAGGCAAGCGCCTGGTCGTCATCGACGACTCGATCGTGCGCGGTAACACGCAGCGCGCGCTCGTCAGGATGCTGCGCGAGGCCGGGGCCGCCGAGGTGCACATCCGCATCTCCTCCCCGCCGGTGCTGTGGCCGTGCTTCTTCGGTATCGATTTCCCGACGCGCGCTGAGCTCATCGCCTCGTCCATGAGCGTCGAACAGGTGCGCGATTCCATCGGCGCCGACTCCCTGGCCTACCTGTCGATCGACGGCATGGTTGGTGCCACCGGACAGGGCACGTCCCTGTGCATCGGCTGCTTCACGGGCGCATACCCCGAGACGATCCCCGCAGGGACGCCCGTGCCCGGAACCCCCGAAGCCACCCCCTGCTAACCCCCACGCCCGCACGCAACCCCTGCGCCGCGGGCGTTTCACCTGTCCCGAAAACACGACCACGGCCTCGTCGAGCGCCACCCGCGAAAGGCACCACCCATGACCGACACCCCCCTGGACTACGCGACCGCCGGAGTTGACACGGCGGCGGGCGACCGCGCCGTCGAGCTGATGAAGAGCGCGGTGGCCGCCACCCACGACTCCACCGTCCTGGGTGCGACCGGCGGATTCGCCGGCATGGTCGACGCCTCCGCGCTGCTGGGCATGGAGAAGCCGCTGCTTGCGACCTCCACGGACGGCGTGGGCACGAAGATTGCGATTGCGCAGGCCATGGACGTGCACGACACGATCGGTCAGGACCTGGTCGGCATGGTCGTCGACGACATCGTTGTGATCGGCGCGCGCCCCGTCCTCATGACCGACTACATCGCCTGCGGGCACGTGGTCCCCGAGCGCATCGCCGCCATCGTCACCGGCATCGCGCGCGCCTGCGAGGCCACGGGCACGCCCCTCATCGGCGGCGAGACCGCCGAGCACCCGGGCGTCATGGAGCCCGACGACTACGACATCGCGGGCGCCGCGACCGGCGTCGTGGATGCCTCCAAGCTGCTGGGCCCGGAGCGTGTGACGGGCGGCGACGTTGTCATCGCCATGGCGTCGTCGGGCCTGCACTCTAACGGCTACTCGCTGGTGCGCTCGGTCGTCTCCCGCGTCGGCGCCTCGCTGGAGTCCCACGTGGCCGAGTTCGGCCGCACCCTCGGCGAGGAGCTCCTCGAGCCCACCCGCCTGTACACGCGCCTGTGCCTGGACCTGGTCGAGCGCTTCGGCGTCGAGGGGATTCACGCCTACTCGCACGTGACCGGTGGCGGCCTGGCCGCGAACCTGTCGCGCGTCCTGCCTGTTGGCGCGGTGGCGACCGTCGACCGCTCCACGTGGACCGTTCCCGCCGTGTTCGACTGGGTGCGCCGCGGCGGCGACGTCACCTGGGTCGGCATGGAGGACTCCCTGAACCTGGGCGTCGGGATGGTCGCCGTCGTGTCGGCCTCCGTGGCCTCCGAGGTCCTGGCCGCTATCAACGAGGCCGGGGTGGCCGCGTGGGTCCTGGGCTCCGTCACGACTCTTGGCACGGATGCGACCGTGGAGGGTTTCGGCCCGATCGACGACCTGAGCGCCGATTCGTCCGGCGTGCGCCTCATCTCCGGCACGAAGGGCGTGCAGGCAGGCGCCGTGCTCATGCACGGCGAGTACCGCGTCGGCTGACCCCGCTCGTCCGTCTGATCGAAAGTGGGAGGGCCGAGGCCGGGGTGGCCTCGGCCCTCACTCTCAGCGGGACTGCAGCGGAGCGCGGTCGACGAGCCTGGGCAACCGAGGCCTCGTCAAGGAGCGTACGCCTGCGGGGCCGGGCCCGGTCGCGCGACCTCCGAGAACGCGCGCGTCGGCTCACCCGGGCACGCCAAATCGGCGGACCGGTGCCCGATCCGCCGGATGGCTGAGCCGTTACTTGGTGGAGGAACCACCCGTCCAGAAGGACTCATCGAGCTGCTTCGGGTCGATGTCGTCGTCCTCTGCCGGGATATCCGCGAAGTCGGCGTATTTCGAGTAGAGGTCGTCGTCGATTGCATCGTCCTCTTCGGGCTCGTCCACAGCGGTATTCGCCGTGTACGAGTCCTCATCCGCCAGCTCGCGCTGAAGTGCGTTTAGGTCGGTGTCGGGGCTGAAATACTTCAGCTTCCGAGCGACTTTCATCTGCTTAGCCTTTTGACGGCCGCGCCCCATGGCGTCGACCCCCTCCGCGTCGTTCGGGTCCGCATCAAGCGGTTCCCTGGGTGTTCAAAATGTTTCGTGGGTCCATCATAGCTAAAGACGGGCCTTGACCTCACCTTGGATCAGCTTTTGCGCGAACAGCGTAGCGGCCCGTCGCGTACGGATGCGCGGAAGCCCGCGGAAAAGCGGCCCAGACAGCTCATTCGTGTGAACGCGGTTACTGGAGGTGGAACGCGCACAAACACGTACCCCTCGCGCGAGCATCATGCCCGGGCGAGGGGAACGTCAGGATGGGTCGAAGCGTCAGGCTTCCAGGGCCTCGTCGAGCTTCGCGAGCGCGGCGAGCGTCTGCTTGGTGGCCTCGCGGCCGATGCGGCGGGCGTGACGGCGGGCGCGGCGAGGCTTGCGGGTGGCCAGCAGAACCAGAACGCCGATAGCGCCCACGGTCGACAGGGCGACGATGGCGACCTTCTTGATGGCCTCCGTGTTGCCGCCGATCGCGTCCTGCAGGGTCAGCGACGCGGACTCCTTCAGAGACTCGAAGCGCACGGTCGCCTCTTCCTTCGCCTCCTGGGCGAGTGCGGCGGGCTGGACACGCGCGTACAGCTGATCGATCGTGGCGGCCAGCTCGGCGCGCTGACGCTCGAGGTCAGCCTGGATCTGTTCTTCGGTGCGCGGACCGGAGGGCGCGGCGGCGTTCTCGCCGACGGTCACGGTGCGAGGATCGACGGTGTTGCTCACTTGCCCAGTCCCTTCTGGATGGCTTCCTTCGTGGCGGCCACGGACGCGGCCGGATCCGGGCGGTGCTTCTGCGCGCTCTGGAGGGCGTTCTTACCGGCCAGGGCCAGCACCAGCACGATCACCAGCAGCAGGACGACGACAATCAGCGACGCCGCCCATGCCGGGAGCACGAGGGTCAGGAGGACCTCGATCGTGTGGAGGGTCCACCCCAGCAGGAAGAGAGCGAACACGGCGGCCGTCACGAGGAGGCCGGCGCCCTTACCGCTCTTGGCAGCGAAAGCGCGCGCCTTCGTCTTGTTGAGCTCGATCTCATCGCGCACGATGCCCGACAGCTGGCTGGTGACCAGCGCGACGAGGCTGCCGATGCTGGGGCGTGCCTCGGGGGCGGGCGCAGCGTGCTGCGGCGCGTGCGGTGCGGGGGCCGCGGGCGGCGGGAACTGCCCGGGTTGGGGGATGGACTGGGTCATGGGGACTCCTGCGCGTGCGGGGTGCGGGGGTAGCGAGGCAGCGCCTCGCAGGATAAACCTAGTCTCTCACGAAGGGAGGCGGCTCGCAGTGACCCGTACGCTACTCCTTCGGCGCGATGGAGCCCGGCAGATCCGACAGGATCTTGCGGGCGCGCACGACCAGGTCGGAGACCTCATCCTCGGCCAGTGCCGGGTCGTCGGCGTCAACCTCGGGGATGTTGCGCACCGACGCGTCCGAGCGGTCCTCGTCCGAGGCCTCGTCCGCGCCGATCGGCGCCATGAGCGCCGTCTCGTCCGCCGCGGCGTCCCCGGAGGAAAGCGCCTGTCCACCTGCGGCGACGCCGATCGAGCGGCGGACCGGGGCCGAGGAGGAAGCGGACGCGGAGGAGCCAGCCACGACCTCGTCGAAGGGGGAAGGGCCGATAGCGAGGAGAGCGCTGGTGTCCTCGGGGTTGGCCTCCAGGGCGGTCGCGATGATCGCGGGCGTCGGGGCAGGGGCGTCGAGGGACACTCGGCCGTTCGTGAGCAGAATCGCACGGTCCGTGGACGCGGCAAGCTCCGGGGACGGCGTCGACACGACGACCGCGCAACCCGCGTTTGTCAGCGCCCGCAGGAGGGGTCCCAGCTCGGCGCGCGCCTCGGCGGGCAGGGAAACCGGATCCTCGATGAGGAAGACTTCGGCGCCGGACACGATCGCGCGGGCAATGAGCGCCTTGAAACGCTCCCATTCCGTCAGCTCAGAGGGGTACAGGTCCACGCGCTGCGCCAGACCCGTCACCTGGAGGGAACCCACCAGGTTGTCCCAGTCCGCGATCGAACCCGTCGCCGACAGGGGAGCGAGGATGTTCTGGCGGATCGTCAGGGTCTCATCCAGCGGGGAATCCGTGCGGATTAGCGCCACCGAGCCGATGCGGCCCGCCAGACGCGCGGCCCACGAGCGAGACGGCGCCGCGACAATGCGGCCGGCCTGCGGCTCCTCGAGACCCGCCAGGATCAGGAACAGGGCGCGGGCTCGGCGGCCCGTCGGGTCCAGGATGGCGCTCAGCGTGTGCGCGCGGAAGCCCATATCCACGTTCGCCAGCAGGACCGCACCCGTCGCGTGGTCCGTGTAGGTCAGGCCCAGGCCTGCGACCAGGACCTTGCCGCCGCCACCCTTCGCGGCGAAAGAACGGCGCGAACGATACCAGGGGCGCGGCTCGCTCATAGGCATCTGGGCGGAAGGCGGCGCGATCACGACCTCGCCCTGCGTGTGGCGAGGCGTCGGCCGCTGGTTCTGACTGTTCGATCCCTGCTGGTCACGGGTCGGTGAGGCAACCAGGACAACACCGTCCTGCGCACCACCCATCGCCGAGGCCGAGGCCCCCTGGGCGGGCGCGTCAACCGCCGCAGCGGCGGTCGGCTCCGAGACGGCCTGCCCAGCGGCGGTCGGCTCCGGGACAGCCTGCCCAGCGGCAGTCGGCTCCGAGACGGCCTGCCCAGCGGCGGCCGTCAGGTCGGCCGCATCCCGGCCATCCGTACCCTGCAGGTTTTCACGCGAGTCGTTCGACATGCCCCTATTGTTTCAGGATCGTGTCGATTGTGCCGTAATGGCGCGCGGGAGTGGGACGGGTGATACGTTTGTGACGTCCTGCGAGTGCGTGTGGCGGCTGTGGCTGCCGTGTTCCCCGGGTGGGGATGATCCTATGCAGTGCATCAGGTGGCGCATGGCGAGGGCGTTTTCCCCGCGAAAGCGGGGATTTTTCTGTGTGTCGCGCCCGGTTTCGTTGAGTTGTGCAAAAAAATCGGAATATGCATTGTATAAGAGTCTCTGCGGTGTTATAGTTACCCCATCAGCTCCGTTGGGGGCGAGGCGATCTCCATAAGGTCGTCGGGCTCAACAATTTCAGAGTAACCAGTCTCACTTATGTTAGCGCGTTTGGTTGCTTGGAACACGTATTTGCTCGAGGTAGAGAAGATGGCCCGCAAGAAGACACGTGCTAGTGCGCCCGTCGTGCAGGAAGCACGGCGCGCGCCCGATTTTCCCCCTGCGCTGAGCGACCTTGATGCATCGGGATTGTCTGCTCGTGCTCGGTGTTTCTGGGCAAAGACTGGAGACGGTGCGCGTGCGTGGCTTTCTGTCGTCCAACACTTGATGGATGCCGCAGACGTCGCGGGATATTTGTTCGACGAGTACCTGAGCGCGCATCATCGTCGTCTCATGGCTTCTGTGTGGGACGGGGACCAAGCGAAGGCGCGGGCGGCGTTCGTGTTCCTGGCAGGGGTGCACGATGTGGGAAAAGTGGATTGTCGCTTCGCATGTCAGCACCAAGACCTTGCCGAGCTGATTCGGCACCAAGGCCTCGTAGTGATGCGAAAGAAGGACTACGCAGAGCGAGCGTTTCTCCCTCACGGCCTTGTCAGTCAGTTTGCGCTACAGGATGCGGTAGCTGCTGGGGGAGGGGATGCCAGGCGTGCCCACCAGTGGGCAATCCTTGTTGGTATCCACCACGGACGTTATCCGGACTCGGAAGCTGTGCGGGTCGCGCATCTGCAGTACAAGTATCAAGAAGGGTCGGTGGCCGACGACCCTCGATGGGGACAGGCGCGCTCGGAGATTCTTGAGTGGATGGCGCGACGTAGCGGCTTCCCCCTCATCGCCCCTGGGACGGCGTTGCCGGAATTACCCATCGCGGTTGCCTCTGCCTACGCCTCGGCGCTCGTCATCGCGGACTGGCTTGCCTCGAACGAGGACTACTTCCCGTTGCGTCCGCGTCCCGACAAAGCAGATGGAAAACGTACGATTCGCGGTTATCCAGAGCTGAGCGCCGACCAGCAGCGCGAGCGTGCCGAGCGCGGCTGGAAGCGAGCGGCTTTCCCGTCGCCCCTGCGCCCACCCTCCTCGCTCGCCGACGCGACCACTGACTTGTACCGGCGCCGCTTCGGGTGGCCGGCCTCGTACCAGCCGACCTGCGCCCAGCGCGAGGCTGTGGACATCGCCTCCACGGAGGACCCGGACCTTATGATCGTCGAGGCCCCGCCCGGCTCTGGGAAGACCGAGCTGGCCTTCGCAGTCGCCGAGGTGCTCATGCGCGCTCGGGGGCTGCAGGGCGTGTTCGTCGCGTTGCCCACGCAGGCCACGACGAACGCAATGTTCGAGCGCGTGACGAGCTGGCTCACCAGCATCCTGGGGGACGAGCCTCAGAAGCTGGGCATCCAGCTCGCGCACGGAAAGAACAACCTCAATGAGTCGTTCGTGAAGCTCCTCGACAGGGGCAAGAGTCCCCTCGAGGTGCACGACGACGAGGAGGACATGGGCCTGCATGCCAGCCGGTGGATGGGGCAGAGGTGGCGCTCGACACTGTCTCCCGTCGTGGTCGGCACGATCGACCAGGTGCTGCTCGCAGCCCTGAAATCCCGACACGTTCTGGTGCGCCACCTGGGGCTCATGGGCAAGGTGGTCATCATTGACGAGGTTCACGCCGCCGACGAGTACATGGAGACCTACCTGGAAGCCGCCCTCACGTGGCTCGGCATGTACGAAATCCCCGTCGTTCTGTTGTCCGCGACCCTGCCGCCCGCGCGTCGCCGCGCGCTTCTGGACGCCTATCGACGAGGCCGTGGCTCATCGGGCGAAGGGGCTCAGTTGGTCGAGGGCATGATCGGATATCCGGTCATCTCGACGGTGTCAGCTACGGGTGTGCACGTCCACGAGATTACTGGTGAGGCAGAGGTCCCCAAGCGGATCATCCCGACATCGGTGGGATCCCCCCAGGAGATCGCGGAACTGCTGGACCGCGAGCTAGCTGATGGCGGATGCGCTGTCGTTATTCGCAATACCGTCCGCGAGGCGCAGGAGACCTATGACGCGGTGAAGGCCGTGTTTGGACGCGAGCAGACGACCCTGCTGCACTCGCGCTTCCTGGCAGCTGAGCGTGCGGCGCGTGACCGTCGGATGCTCGAACTCTTTGGCAAGGGGGCCACACAGCGTCCCCAGCGTCACGTCGTCGTCGCAACACAGGTGATTGAGCAGAGCCTCGACGTCGATTTCGACCTCATGCTCACGGACCCCGCGCCCATGGACCTGATCCTGCAACGCATCGGGCGACTGCATCGACATGAGCGAGCGGATCGTCCTGTGGGGCTGCGCGAGGCCCGATGCCTGGTGCTGGTGGAGGACCTCTTTGCTGTGCCGTGGGCCTACTCCACCGGGACAGATCATGTCTACTCGCGACATGCGGTCCTGCGAACCCTCGGAATCCTCTCGGATCGTGGCGAGATTAGGGTCCGTGAACCCGTCGACTACGCGCAGCTCACCGAGCTGGCGTACTCCAACGTAGAAGCCGTCGGACCTGCTCAATGGGCCGATGCTTTCGACACCGCGCTCGACGAACGAGAACGAAGTACCGCGCAATCACGGATGCGGGCAAGTACGTGGTGCCTCGACGGCGCGAATCTTCCACGATGGCAGGCACCCGAGCTCGAAGAGAAGCTCCAAGGAAACGCTGCCACGGGGGAGGAGACCAAGGGACCGGGAGTTGCCGCAGCTCGCGCCGCGGTGCGAGACGGCGAAGACCAGATACCCGTCCTCGTCGTCGCGATTGATCCCGAGCTGGGCAACGTCCCGGTGCCGCCACCCCTCACCGGAGGGGCCACCGACGATGAAGAACTTGAGGTCGGCGAATACAACGCTCGAGGGCGCATCGCCGACATCTGCTCGTGGAGTATCTCCCTGCCGCCGTGGGCGTTGCGCACTCGCGGGCAGAGCGTCGACCAGGCGGTGGACGCAGTTGCAGGTGCCATCTGGGATGATCCCATTACGGCGGAATGGGCGTGTCGCGAGCACCCGTTCCTGGCGGGAGAACTGATCCTCGCGATGTACAAAACCCCCGGCGGGGAGCGCCTCACGCGCGACCTGTGCGGACACACATTCACATACTCCACAGAAAAAGGAATGGAGGTGCAGGGTCAATGAAGAACCCTGAGTACAACCTGCTCGACGAGCCATGGATACCCGTCCGGCTCCTCGACGGGACCATCGCCGACGTCGGGCTGCTGGAGCTTCTTCGGCGCACGACAGAGATTGCCGATCTCGCGTGTGAGCTACCGACGCAGAGCATCGCGATCCAGCGACTCGTTTTGGCCATCGGGTATCGTGTGGCACCACCGCGCGATGCACGCGACTGGGTCAGGCAGTGGGACGAAGGCGCTCCGACGGAACAGATGATCGAGTATCTCGAACGGTGGAGAGACCGCTTCTTCCTGTTCGGCGGTCGTTTTCCTTTCATGCAGGTTGCGGATTTGCGGACCGCGAAGGACTCGGTGTCCGGGCTTGAAAAACTGATTGCGGACGTTCCCAACGGCGAGCAGTTTTTCACCGCTCGACATGGGCGTGCTCTCGCGTGTATTCCCCCGTCGGAAGCTGCTCGCTGGATGGTTCACGCGCAGGCGTATGATCCGTCGGGCATCCGTTCAGGTGCAGTCGGTGATTCTCAAGTCAAGGGAGGGAAAGGCTATCCGATCGGCCCATCGTGGTGCGGTCACCTTGGACTCGTGTGGCTCAAGGGCAAGGATCTGGACGAGACGCTGGTCCTGAATTTGGTTCCCACCGATGCCGCACAATTGCGTGGCGTCGAAAGCTCAACCGAGTGGGGAACATGCAGTTGGGAGGATCCAGAACCGGAGAGTGCGGTGCGCGGAGACTACTCGCTGCTCGATCCGTCAGGCACCCCCCGAGACATCAGCATTCCGCGCCTGCTCACGTGGCATTCGCGCCGCGTCAGGCTCGTGGGGAACCGCGAGGGTGTCACGGGCGTCGTCCTTGCTCAGGGAGACAAACTAGCGCCGCAGCAGATGCATCGTTATGAGCCGCAGAGTTTGTGGCGTTACTCGACACCGCAGTCCAAGAAGTTCAAGCAGGACGTCTACATGCCTCGTAAATACGAGGCGGGTCGCGCGCTCTGGCGCAATCTGCCCGGAACCCTTCCCACCGTGACGACCGTGCAGGGCGTGGACAAGCAGCCGAAACAGGAGTTCCTCCCCTCGGCGACGCTTTCCTTCCACTACCAGCTCGACAACGCCTCGATCGAGACCACCTATCCCAAGGTGATGCGGATTCAGGCTGTTGGCGTCACCTACGGGCCGCAGGAAGCGACATTCGAAGATATCTACTCGGATGAGCTGACGCTGTCGGTCGCTGTCATGCGAGTTGAACACGAGGATCTGTCAGCCGAAATCGACCGACAGGTGCGCCTGACCGAAGAGATTGCCAGAGACGTGGGGAATCTTGCGGCGAATCTCGCGCGTGCGGCGGGCGAGAGCGGAGAGGGTGCCGGTGACGGGGCCCGAGACCGCGCCAAGGAACTCTTCTTCAGTGCAGTCGACACCGATTTCAGGACGTGGCTGACCCAGGTTGATGGCCGCGAAGGTGCGCGGGACGCTGGACGTCGGTGGGAATGTTCCCTGCGTCAGCACGCCGTTGGCATCCAGGGGGCGCTTGTGAGGGGCGCGTCGTCGTCGGCAATCATCGGCCGGGATACCGGCAGGGGGTACATGAACGTCGGTATCGCTGAAAACTACTTTCGGGCGGCGCTCAACAAGCATCTCCCGTTACAGAAAACCAATCAGGAAGGAACGAAATGACCAGCAATGATGCTGCTCCGGAGACTCCTCCGGATAGCGGTGCAACAGGGTTGTCGACGCGCGGCGCGGTGTATGGCCGTGTCGGTGGGGTGATCGTGAATCGACTCTGGAAGGAGACTCCGTCGGCACGCGCTCTTCGCGCGCAGCTGAGGGGAGCACTTTCACGAGAAGCCGGAACGGTGCCCGAGCTGTGGGACCTCACGCTCGATGGCCGCCCCGGCTATCTGGGCGACGAGCCGACCAGAGGCGAGAAGGCTGTTCATGGTGCTCTTACTCTCTGGGCGCTTCACCAGGGATCGAATACGAGGCCGATGCACGACACGTCGGATCGTCCGCGCAGCTTCGCTTCCGCGATCCGAGTCGTAGCCGAGGGACAAAGCGGCGACAAGCGGGCCGAGGAGACCCCAATCTATCGGCGTTTTTCCGCGGCTGTTCAGGCCCCTACCTTCGAGGGGCTTCTCGTGCATCTGCGTTCGCTCGTCTCTCAGCTCGAGGCTGCCGAGATCCCCTGTGATTACGCGCAGCTGGCAGCCGACCTTTACACGTGGCAGGACCCGCGTCATCGCACGTCTGTCATGCGCAACTGGGGGCGTCAGTTTGCTCGTCCCGCTGAAACTATCCAGACCGACTCTGCCTCTGACGAGTGACGTCGAGGCGCCGCAATCAAACAAGCTTCATTTGTGAAAGGAAAGACAATGTCCGTCTTCGTTGATATCCACGTTCTGCAGACCCTCCCTCCCTCGAACCCGAACCGTGATGATACGGGTGCTCCGAAGACCGCCACCTTCGGCGGAGTCCAGCGTATGCGCATGTCGTCGCAGGCCATCAAGCGTGCGACGCGTGAGGACTTCGAGGGAAAGATCGCCGATGGAAATTACGGTGTGCGCACGAAGAAGATTGTCGAGCTAGTTGCGCGTTCAATCGTCGATAAGCGTCCGGACCTCGACTCGCAGTCTGTCGACCTCGCCGAGATGGGGCTGAAGGCCATCGGTTTCAAGCTTGCTAAGCCGAACAAGAATAAGAGCGACAAAGAGCTGGAGGAAGCCGGATTCCTCGTGTTCCTGTCGGCCAAGCAGATCGAGCACGTCGCAGATGCGTTGATTTCGGTTGCTCACGAGGATGATCCTGCGGCAGCGTTCAAGGAGCTGAAGCCGCGTAGCCTCGTGAATACGGATCACTCTATCGATATTGCTCTGTTCGGCCGTATGGTCGCCGAACCGAATGCTCTGAACGTGGATGCTGCCTGCCAGGTTTCCCACGCGATCGGTGTCGGAGCGGTTGAGCGCGAGTATGACTACTACACGGCTGTCGACGACGAAAAGAAGCGCAGCGAGGAAGCCGACGAGGGTGCCGGCATGATCGGTACGATCGAGTTCGCTTCGGCGACGGTGTACCGCTATGCGACGATCAACGTTGGTATGCTTCGCGAAAACCTGGGAGACGATGCGGTTGTGGATCGTGCCATTGAGCTCTTCGTGGATAGCTTTGTTCGGTCGATGCCGACCGGTAAGATCACGACGTTCGCGAACCGTACTCTGCCCGACGCTGTCCTGGTTCAGGTGCGCAACGATCAGCCGATCAACATGGCGGGCGCCTTCGAAGACCCGATCGTCGCGGGGCAGCGCGGTTTCGCCGAGCCTGCCGTCAAGCGTTTCGTCGAGTTCGAGTCCAAGCTGCGCGACCTCACCGGTCTTGAGCCCGTCGCCTCTCTCGCCACGTGGACCACGCCTCGGGGCGAGGGTTTCTCCGCACTGGGTGCCCAGGTTCGCCTGGTCGATCTGGGCAGCGCGACGGTGGACGCTGTGCGAGGCGAGCGATGAGTTCGGTACTCGTCTTGCGACTGGCTGGCCCCATGCAGTCGTGGGGCTCATCCAGTCGATTCACGCGCAGGTCGACGGAGGCTTTTCCCACGAAAAGCGCGCTGGTCGGTCTGCTCGCGGCGGCGCAGGGACGCAGGCGCAGCGATCCGATCGAGGACCTGGCCGAGCTTCGTTTCGCCGTGCGGGTCGACCAGCCAGGGCAGTTGCTCCGCGACTTTCATACGGCGCATCGGGGTGATACATCGATGCCTCTTTCCGACCGCTTCTATTGGGCGGATGCGACGTTCGGCGCCTTCGTTGAGGGACCGGATGACGTGATCGAGGGGTTGTCGCAGGCGATCCTCCGACCGGTGTTCCCTCTGTACCTCGGTCGTCGCTCGTGTCCGCCAACCATGCCCTTGCGCCTCGCCGTGCGTCGAGGGGAGGCATGGGAGGCCGTGCGGGAAACACCGTGGATGGCCTCGGCGTACTACCAAAAGAAGCAGCGCTACGAGCAGTACGTGTCCGTCCGCGTCGTTGCCGATCAGGGGATTATCCCTTCCGACGTGGGTGTCTCGTTCGAGCACACCATCCAGGACGTGCCGATCAGCTTTGACTCCGAACGCCGTACCTACACTCTGCGAACTGTCGAGGAGGCGCGCGTCGATCTGGAGAATCCGCAGTATGTGGAGGCGCGGCCGAACGCCGGCCCGGGCCTCGTCCATGACCCGATGGAGGTGCTCTGATGTATTTGACACGCATCTACCTCAACCCGCACCGCAGGGGTGCTCGGCAGCTCATGCGGAGCCGTCAGGTTCTGCATGCGGCCGTCATGAATTGTTTCCCGCCGGGCGCCTTGGAGGGTGCTGGGATGCCTCGCGTGCTGTGGCGCCTGGATCGTCCTCCATTCGCGAGAAGTGGTCCTTCTCGGCAGGGGAGCCCCTCGTGTGCGCTCTTCATCTCGAGCCCGGTTCCCCCGGATCCCTCGCATATCGTGGAGGAGGCTGGCTACGCGACCGAGGGCGGGGTAGTCGTCCGCGACATGGGTGATTTCCTCGATCGGCTTGAGGCCGGCCAGAGGTGGGGGTTCCGTCTCTGTGTGAATCCGACGTTCCGTGAGGCGAGTCAGGTCAATGCGCGGGGACGTAGGAAGGTCCTCGCTCACGTGACCCAGGATCAGCAGACGCAGTGGGTCTTGGATCGCTCTGAGCGGCTCGGGTTCCGTGTGTTGACTTCTGCCGAGTACGGTGGGGACCTGCCCGTCCTGGAGGACCAGAACGGACAACGTGTCGATGGGTCAAACCTCTTGATTAATGGGGTTGAACGGGGTATTGCCGAGTTCAAGCGCGGGAGTTCTCGCGTGACCCTTGCGCTTGCTACTTTCGAGGGCGTGCTCGAGGTAACGGATCCGGATGCACTGCGCCACGGCCTCGTCCATGGGGTAGGCCGAGGTAAAGCATATGGCTGCGGTCTGATGACCCTGGCTCGGCCATGAGACCGATCCCCGGGGCGAGGCCCCCTGACCCGAAGGACTTGGTGCGCGTCCGGGATCGCCTGACGTTCCTATACGTCGAGCGGTGCACGATTAATCGTGATTCGAATGCGATTACGGTGGCGGACGGGCATGGGATCGCCCACGTCCCAGCGGCAGCGCTGTCGGTGCTGCTGCTGGGACCCGGGGTTCGGATCACGCACTCGGCGGTGTCTGTCCTGTCCGAGAGTGGCTCGACCATCGTGTGGGTGGGCGAGAACGGGGTGCGGTACTACGCGCACGGCACCCCGCCCTCGCGCTCCTCGAGGCTGCTCGAGGCGCAGGCTCGCGCGGTGAGTGACCCATCGATGCGGCTAACCGTCGCCCGCACCATGTACCTCATGCGTTTCGCGGGCGAAGACGTGTCGAAGCTGAGTCTTCAGCAGTTGCGCGGACGCGAGGGAGCTCGCGTGCGCCGCCTGTATCGCGAGCACTCCCAGCGCACAGGGGTGCCCTGGGATCGGCGAGAGTATGACCCCGACAACTTCGACGACGGTTCGGTGGTCAATCAAGCATTGTCGGCGGCGAATTCCGCGATCTATGGCGTTGTTCATGCGGTGATCGTTGCGCTGGGGTGTAGCCCGGGGCTGGGATTCGTGCACAACGGAACCTACCGTTCTTTTGTGTATGATATCGCGGACCTGTACAAGGCCGGCCTGACGATCCCTATCGCGTTTGACGTTGCCGCGTCGCCGACGGACGAGGCTGTGGGCAGTGCCGCGCGGAAGGCCGTCCGTGATGCGGTTCGAGAGTTTCGGCTTCTCGAGAGGTGCGTCGCGGACATCAAGCAGCTGCTCTCCGTGTCTGGTGCCTTGTCTGTCGATGACGACGAGGACCTGATCGTGGACGATCTGCGCCTGTGGGACGACCGTGAGGGCACAGTTGCCGCGGGCGTGTCCTATGAGGAGGGCGATTCCGGGTGATCGTCTTGGTCCTGTCCGCGGTACCCGAAGGCCTGCGGGGGCACGTAACCCGGTGGCTTATGGAGATTTCTCCCGGGGTGTTCGTAGGGACTCTCAGCGCCCGCGTCCGCGAGCGCCTGTGGGAGATTGTCACGGAGAACATGAAGACAGGACGTGCCGTGATGGTCTATCGTGCGCGCAACGAGCAGGGCCTCGCTTTCCTGACGTGGGGAGATCCCTGGAAGCCCGTCGACTTCGAAGGACTGACTCTGATGATGCGTCCCTATTACTCAGAGGGACGAGGCCAGTATTCCGAGCCTGATCCTGCGGCGCGTCACTTGCGTAAGCGGCGCTCAATGAGTAACTTCCAGAGGAGACGGCAATCTCAAGGGTTTCCAAGATCTGACCGATCCGCTCGATAAAAGCGCAGGTCAGAAAGTGTTTTCCCCGCCCGCGCGGGGATGAGCCGTGGGCACAGATTACCGAGGCCGCGTGCTACGGGTTTTCCCCGCCCGCGCGGGGATGAGCCCACGCACCCAGGCGTCATGCGCGCATGGGCGCGGTTTTCCCCGCCCGCGCGGGGATGAGCCCGCGTATACCTTTCGACAGGCCCGTGGTCAAGTGTTTTCCCCGCCCGCGCGGGGATGAGCCCCCCGGACGCCACAAACGACCGGTGAGTACCTTGTTTTCCCCGCCCGCGCGGGGATGAGCCGTTGACAGGCACCTAGCACCTTGATAGACTTAAGTTTTCCCCGCCCGCGCGGGGATGAGCCTAGATTCGAGTGTATTACGTGTAATAAAAATGCGTTTTCCCCGCCCGCGCGGGGATGAGCCCACTTTGGTGGTCCTGGTTTGTATTCGACAGGGGTTTTCCCCGCCCGCGCGGGGATGAGCCCATGCAACCTATCCTCCCAAACTATCCACATCTGTTTTCCCCGCCCGCGCGGGGATGAGCCGGGGGGTAGAAGCGAGTTTCAGGGGGTGGGCAGGTTTTCCCCGCCCGCGCGGGGATGAGCCCGATCTTTGTGAACTGAATTACACACGGGGGCAGTTTTCCCCGCCCGCGCGGGGATGAGCCGCCCGCGGCGTCGAGGCGGGCGAGTGCCGCTCGGTTTTCCCCGCCCGCGCGGGGATGAGCCTGCCCGTCTGGTGCTTGCCAAACGTGCGTTGCCGTTTTCCCCGCCCGCGCGGGGATGAGCCGTGCCCACGCATCCTGAGTGTGACTCAGAGTTTGTTTTCCCCGCCCGCGCGGGGATGAGCCATACCCCCCTGAAAAATCAACACACAATGCATTGTTTTCCCCGCCCGCGCGGGGATGAGCCCCCCGGACGGACGCCACAAACGACCGGCGAGTAGTTTTCCCCGCCCGCGCGGGGATGAGCCCCCAGCTCCCAGCCGATAGACTTAAGTCACCAAGTTTTCCCCGCCCGCGCGGGGATGAGCCGCTTATCAAGTTGACAGGCACCTAGCACCTTGGTTTTCCCCGCCCGCGCGGGGATGAGCCGGGGGTGAAAGTCGCTGAGATGGCCGTAGCGTAGTTTTCCCCGCCCGCGCGGGGATGAGCCGTCAAAAGCAGCGATGAATACGCTAGCCTGTACGTTTTCCCCGCCCGCGCGGGGATGAGCCGTGAGGAGACAAGAGTGAGTTATATCGACCAGAGTTTTCCCCGCCCGCGCGGGGATGAGCCCGGCTCCAGCCTCACCTACCAGAACGTAAACGAGTTTTCCCCGCCCGCGCGGGGATGAGCCTCATCTCGACGCCGGGACCCGGTCTGACCGTAAGTTTTCCCCGCCCGCGCGGGGATGAGCCCTTGCGCGTGTACATCGTCGCGCCCGTGATCGTGTTTTCCCCGCCCGCGCGGGGATGAGCCCGCGATCGCGCCCCTGGCTGCACTGGCCGCTGCGTTTTCCCCGCCCGCGCGGGGATGAGCCGCCTCCAATGCCCACAGCAGCGGCCAGTGCAGCGTTTTCCCCGCCCGCGCGGGGATGAGCCTCACGGGCGTGACGTTGTTTGTCCAGAACTCAGGTTTTCCCCGCCCGCGCGGGGATGAGCCTCGGTCGTAGAGGCGGCTCCTTCCCCCTGGTCAGTTTTCCCCGCCCGCGCGGGGATGAGCCGGGCATCGTACAGCTCTTGATTCGGGTGATGGAGTTTTCCCCGCCCGCGCGGGGATGAGCCCCAAAGCACCAACGCCGGCGTTTTCGCCAGGTGGTTTTCCCCGCCCGCGCGGGGATGAGCCGCTGCAGAGGGCGCGGGCCGCAGCTTCACGACGGTTTTCCCCGCCCGCGCGGGGATGAGCCCCGCGTGTGTGTGTGCGAGGGTGAGGCGACAGGGTTTTCCCCGCCCGCGCGGGGATGAGCCCTGAAAAAAGTCAAGGTTTTTATGGTGTGAAACGTTTTCCCCGCCCGCGCGGGGATGAGCCTCGGCTGGCCAAAATCCGACCTCACCAAGGCTGGTTTTCCCCGCCCGCGCGGGGATGAGCCCAGTTGTGTGCCCGCACCATCCTTGATGGTGCGGTTTTCCCCGCCCGCGCGGGGATGAGCCCACCCCGACAGGCACAGTCGCCCGCCGGACAGCGTTTTCCCCGCCCGCGCGGGGATGAGCCCTATGGGCTGCCAAGAGCCTACCCGCTCTCATAGTTTTCCCCGCCCGCGCGGGGATGAGCCTGAGGGGCTGCGGCGTTTGGTTCGCGACGCTGTTGTTTTCCCCGCCCGCGCGGGGATGAGCCCGACAAGACCGAGACCCCGCGCATCAAGCACGCGTTTTCCCCGCCCGCGCGGGGATGAGCCGCACCGTGACATCACGGGATTCGAGTCCGCATGGTTTTCCCCGCCCGCGCGGGGATGAGCCCTGCCTTGGGGCGCAGGACTGCGCCGCCGTAGAGTTTTCCCCGCCCGCGCGGGGATGAGCCCAAAGACGATCAAGCTCAACATCTTTGAGCTGTGTTTTCCCCGCCCGCGCGGGGATGAGCCTTGTCTTTGTCTGCGCGGATCCCGTGACGGTGAGTTTTCCCCGCCCGCGCGGGGATGAGCCCTCACGGCCCCTAAGCGGTCCCCAACCGATCCGGTTTTCCCCGCCCGCGCGGGGATGAGCCACTGCGGCCTCTGCGTCGTTGCTTCGACGCAGCGGTTTTCCCCGCCCGCGTGGGGATGAGCCTCGGCGTCCTACAAGACGCCCACCGGGTCAATGGTTTTCCCCGCCCGCGCGGGGATGAGCCAGGCAAGACCCTGCTCGTTGCGCGCCCGATAGACGTTTTCCCCGCCCGCGCGGGGATGAGCCCCGGGTGTTCACGAACGCGGGCGCCCGCGCGATGTTTTCCCCGCCCGCGCGGGGATGAGCCGCCGTCGATCACCAGGCGACCGGCGGGCGTGAGGTTTTCCCCGCCCGCGCGGGGATGAGCCGCCGGGGCCAGCGCGTCATTCACCGCGCCCCTAGTTTTCCCCGCCCGCGCGGGGATGAGCCGAAACGGCGACTTGCCCCAGCCACGAGGCCGCGGTTTTCCCCGCCCGCGCGGGGATGAGCCTTGGGAAGAATGGCTCACGTTCATCGCGAGTTTGTTTTCCCCGCCCGCGCGGGGATGAGCCCTGCTCCTGCGATGGCCTGAATTTCGCGGGTATGTTTTCCCCGCCCGCGCGGGGATGAGCCCGTACAGGGGCACCCAAAAAACAGAGATTGAGGGTTTTCCCCGCCCGCGCGGGGATGAGCCGCTGGCCGTCCTCGTCCACGACCACCAGCGTATGTTTTCCCCGCCCGCGCGGGGATGAGCCGTCGGCGCGGTCCTGCTCGGTCCAAGCGGCGACGTTTTCCCCGCCCGCGCGGGGATGAGCCGGCGGCGGTTGCGGCGATCCGAGCGCCGAAGGTGTTTTCCCCCGCCCGCGCGGGGATGAGCCGAAGCCGCCGAGCGCGACCCGTACAGCGACGAAGTTTTCCCCGCCCGCGCGGGGATGAGCCCGGACACGCCGGCGGCAGCCACACGATCGCGCGGTTTTCCCCGCCCGCGCGGGGATGAGCCCAGTGTTGTTGTGCCGTTTCAGGCCCAATGGCGGTTTTCCCCGCCCGCGCGGGGATGAGCCCGTTGGAGGAGGCTCTTGCCCGTGACCCTCACGGGTTTTCCCCGCCCGCGCGGGGATGAGCCGGACAGGGAGTGCCTCACCAACGGCACGACCAAGTTTTCCCCGCCCGCGCGGGGATGAGCCTTCGTGTCGCAGGGGCAGCGTCTGCGGGGAACGGTTTTCCCCGCCCGCGCGGGGATGAGCCGGGACCGAGATGCGCGGGGCCTGCGTATTGACGGTTTTCCCCGCCCGCGCGGGGATGAGCCGGCCCGATTGTTTGAGGGCTGCGCCGAGGTCAGGTTTTCCCCGCCCGCGCGGGGATGAGCCCGCCGTGCACGTGTGGAGGAGCTGCAGGGGCGCGTTTTCCCCGCCCGCGCGGGGATGAGCCGGCCGGGCCTAGTTGCTCGCCGACTGCGTTGACGTTTTCCCCGCCCGCGCGGGGATGAGCCCCCCATCTCCGAGGCCAATCGCACCGCCAAGTGGTTTTCCCCGCCCGCGCGGGGATGAGCCCAAACTATAGCTCTCGGTTCATGTCTCCCCGCGGTTTTCCCCGCCCGCGCGGGGATGAGCCGTTCCCGTTGGCGAGGATATCCCAGATACCTTGGTTTTCCCCGCCCGCGCGGGGATGAGCCCAACGAAACGTTCAGGGCGGCGGTAGATGCCGCGTTTTCCCCGCCCGCGCGGGGATAAGCCCGTCCCAGATCGGACGAGAGCGATGACAATCTCGTTTTCCCCGCCCGCGCGGGGATGAGCCCGGGGCCAGCGTCCTCCCAGTCCAGGTCAATCTGTTTTCCCCGCCCGCGCGGGGATGAGCCCCCCACGTTCCGTGATTCTCGCCAGGTCAATGGGTTTTCCCCGCCCGCGCGGGGATGAGCCTCGGGATGCGTCCGGCGTTCCAGCGTTTCACCGGTTTTCCCCGCCCACGCGGGGATGAGCCCGACGAGGTCAGGCATGCGCGATCACCTGCACCGTTTTCCCCGCCCGCGCGGGGATGAGCCGCCCAGCAGGGTGAGCCCGCCGCGGCTGATTCCGTTTTCCCCGCCCATGCGGGGATGAGCCGGCGTTGCCGCCCCAGGTGGATGCGGCGGCTACGTTTTCCCCGCCCACGCGGGGATGAGTTGTTCTCGAAATAGTGATACGGTACGCATGAAGGTGGCAGCCAGCCCACCTGGGAGTGATCCCCGGGCAGGTGGGCCACCTTCGCTGCATTATGCGTTTTTCCCGCCCACGCGGGGAGACGTGAACCGAGAAGTTTAGGTTGTTCAACGTCACACTAGGTGTATCTGCCGTGATTGCCCCTCAGATACATTTGAGAGATGAGCGGGCAGTCAGTGGGTGAAGTAAGAGAAGAAAAAGAACGTGATACGTATCTCAGGCATCGCTCCGCGCTGTAAAACCAAAAATCCCCGAAGCATGAGCTTCGGGGCTTGCTGGTGGCTCCGACCGGCGTCGATCCGGTGACCTTTCGATTTTCAGTCGAACGCTCTACCAACTGAGCTACAGAGCCAAGACCTGAACCGATTAGGTCTGGTCGGCGACCCCGACGGGACTTGAACCCGCGACCTCCGCCGTGACAGGGCGGCGCGCTAACCAACTGCGCTACGGGGCCTTACAATAGGTAAGACCTATTAAATTATGCCGTTCACAACTGCGACCGGCTGGTACCCCCAACGGGATTCGAACCCGTGTCGCCGCCGTGAAAGGGCGGTGTCCTAGGCCGCTAGACGATGGGGGCCTGTTGGCCGTCGAACTGGCGTCCGAAGACGGGATATATCTTAGGCAGAGGTTCGTCGATACGTCAAAACGAAATCGAGTGACGAGCGACACGTTACATGAAAATGTTGCAATTGTGCGGAATTCACAGGATTTCATCAGCTAGTCGTCCTACCCTTAATCCATGATTCTGTCACCAGTACTCGGTGCCCTCGCCCAAGCGTCCGATGCGCTCACGCTCGCCGCCGCAGATCCGCAATCCGGCGCAGAGGCAGCCGTCGACACCACCATCGACGTCACCCTCCTGTTCCTCGGGCCCATCATCGGAGCCTGCCTGGGTGTTGTCGCGTCGATCGTCCTGTCCGTCCTCGCACGCAGGGCACTTGCTAAGTCCGCCATGGCCTCGTCGATCCTGAACCGCGTGCGCCGCCCCGCCCACTTTGCGTTCGCGACGTGGGGAGCGTGGGTTGGCCTCGGCATTGCGCTCGTGAATCCGCGGTTGACGGATTGGGGTGGCGCCTCCGTCACGACGTTCCTCATGCACCTGCTCCTCATCGTGGGCCTGGCGTGCATGACGTGGATGGGCTACTCCGCCGCGTGGGTCTTCGAGGACGCAGCAAAGGCCCGCCAAACATCCGACAACGGCCTCTCGCGCCGCTTCGAGACTCGCGCCCAGGTCCTGCGGCGCTTCGCCCAGGTGGTCATCGCCGTCGTGGGTACGCTCGCCATCATCGGGACCTTCGAGGCCGCGCGCCATGCCATGACGACCGTCCTGGCGTCCGCCGGTGTCATCTCGGTGATCTTCGGTCTCGCCGCGCAGCAGACACTCGGTAACGTCTTCGCCGGCTTGCAGCTGGCCTTCACTGACGCGATCCGCGTGGGTGACGTCGTGGTCGCCGGCGATAAGAAGGAAACCGGCTCGGTCGAGGAGATCACGCTGTCCTACGTGGTCGTGCGCATCTGGGACGAGCGCCGCCTCATCATCCCCTGCCGCTACTTCACGCAGACCCCCTTCGAGAACTGGACGCGCCGCGCCGCCGCCCAGCTGGGCACGGTCGAACTCAAGCTTGACTGGTCCGCGCCCATGACGCTGATTCGCGCCAAGGTTGAAAAGCTCCTGGCCGCCACCGACCTGTGGGACGGGCGCACGTGGGGCGTGCAGATCACCGCCTCCGACGAGTACACGGTGACCGTGCGCGTGCTCGCGTCTGCGAAGAACTCGGGCGACCTCTCCGACCTGCGCGCCTACCTGCGCGAGCACCTCATCACGTGGATCGTCACTGAGGAGCCGTGGGCGCGCCCCGCCCAGCGCATCGAGCCTCTCCAGACCGTCGCCGTCGAGCAGGATATGAGTCGCGAGCGCATCGCGCGCCTGGCCGCTGAGCTCGCCGGGATCTCGGGCACGAACGAGGCCGTGGCTGCGACGGGCAGTTCGTCTGTTCTTCGTGGGGCCGAGGCACGCGAGTCTGCGGGTGGCACCCTGGGTGGCGCGGCCGCCGCGGAAGGCGCCGCGGGAACCGTGCGCGAGCAGCCCAAGGATGCGGCGCACGCCGCGCGCATGGTGGCTGCCCGCCGCAAGGCCAAGCGTGCCCGTCGCCGCGCGATGGCCGACCGTCAGCGCGAACTGGCCGACGGCAAGGCGCCCGCGCCCGACGAGACGCAGGTGATTTCCAAGTCCGCGCTACGCAAGATCATCGAGGCCGCCGGCAACAAGAATCCGCAGCTCACGCAGACCCTGACGGCCACGTCCATCGGCCGCGGTGAGCGCTTCTTCTCCGGCTCCGCCGATGCCGACGAACGCGCGGCCGCCCTGTCTGGCCCCGGCGAGGAGGTCTTCGCCGAGCGCGAGGCCCACTCCCGCCGCGTCAAGGAGCGCCACGAGGCTCGCAAGCGCCGCGCTGACGAGGCCTTGGATGACGAGGCGACCGCGGCTCTGGCCGCCGTCGGCGTCGAGCCCGTCGAGTTCGACCGCGACACCGAGGCTGTCGAGCAGGCTCAGAACGAGCGCACCGATGCTCAGGCCGAGGCTCCGGCCGAGGGGTCTGCTCCGGAGGCTCCCGTCGCCGTGCCTCCCGCCCCTGCGGTCGCAGGCGCTGGCGCTGCTGGTTCCGTTGCTGCCGCTGCCATGACCGCCGCGAACGCCGCTGCGCAAGCAGCCTCGGCTCCCGCTGAGGACGCCGAGTCCGAGCATGTCAAGGCTGAGTCCGCCTCCGAGGAGCAGGACAAGCCCGCCGAGAGCACGCCCGCCGAGAGCACGCCCGTCGAGACCGGCGAGGTCGAGGAGGCTGCGGCCCCCGTTTCCGTCGAGGACGTCAAGGCCTCGGATGCTGCCGCGGCGGATGCTGCCGCGGCGGAAGCTGTGGAGCAGGTCGAGCCTGCCCCGGAAACCGAGCCGATCGAGCCTGCCGCGGCTGATTCCGATGAGCCTGTCAAGGCTGAGGATGCTGCCTGCGTGGAGCCCGAGGTTGAGGTTGTCGAGGCCTCGGATCCTGCCGCGGCGGAAGCTGTGGAGCAGGTCGAGCCTGCCGCGGAAACCGAGCCGATCGAGCCTGCCGTTGCTGACTCCGATGAGCCTGTCAAGGCTGAGGACGCTGCCTGCGTGGAGCCCGAGGTTGAGGTTGTCGAGGCCTCGGATCCTGCCGTGGCGGAAGCTGTGGAGCAGGTCGAGCCTGCCGCTGAAACCGAGCCGATCGAGCCTGCCGTTGCTGACTCCGATGAGGCTGACAAGCCGGAGGACGCGACGCCCGATGAGCAGGCGACCGACGGTGCTCCGGAGCGTGAAACATTCGTGAAACAGGATGACCAGGAGCTCCCAACAGCGGAAACGGGCAACACGGGCACGGCGAACATGGTGTTCGCAGGCAGGCCTGCGCTCGTGCCGCCGCCCGCGCCGACCCCCGCGGAGATGGCTGCCTCGAACGATGGAGCTCCCGCGAATAAGCCGGAGGTCCAGGCGGCACCGGCAATGCCCGTGGCGCAGCCGGAGAAGCCCGAGGCTCCCGCAGCGCCGGCGCAGCCGGAAACACCCGCGGCGCAGCCGGAAACGGCGTCGACGCCCGAGGAGCAGGAACAGCTGGATCAGTCGGAAGTCCTGGCAGACCCGGAGCCTCCGGCAGTGCCCGCCCAGCAGGAGGAAGCCCCCGCCCAGCAGGAGGAAGCCGTCGCCCCGGAGGCAGCCCCGGAGCCGCCGCCAGCGCCTGCGCAGCAGGAGGAAGCCCCTGTGGAGAGCTCGCCTGAGCCCGCGCAGGAGGAGCAAACCCCCGACGAGCCGTCCATCCACCCCGGCTGGTACGCGGTCGCCGAAGAGGCGCGCCTCGAGGAGGAAATCCGCCCGACGCCCAAGATGGCGCCGCCGCGCGTGTCCATCATGGACTTCTTCCCGGCGGTGGCCCCCACCGGCGCTGAAGCGGCTATGCTGCGTGCGGTCACGGGCCAGATGCCGGTTGTCGGGGACCACAAGGAGGACGAGGAATCCGCCTCCACTGACGAGGCCGTGGTTTCCTCCCTTGCATCCGCCGGGTCGGGCGACTCCGCCAAGGCTGAGCCCGCCAATGCTGAGCCCACCAAGGCTGAGCCTGCACAGGCGGTTGCCGCCGACAGTGAGAGCACGCAGGTTCTCCCGACGCTTGAGGAGCCTCCCGTGCCCGACGAGACCCTCGTGATGGCGACGGCCGAGCAGGTGCCCACCGCGACGCAAGCCGCGCAAAAGTCCTCTGTGGGGGAGGATGCTTCCACGGAAAATGCTGACCAGAAGGAAACCTCTGCGGAGGGGCCTGGATCCAGCAAGGCCGTCGAACCCGTCAAGAGCGCCGAATCTGGAGAGGAAAAGTCCGAGAACGCTCCCGCGTCGAAGGGCTCGTCCAAGAAGGGCGGCTCGAAGAAGGGATCCAAGAAAAAGGGCTCGGGCAAGAAGCGTAAGTCTAAGAAAAAGTAACGCTTCTCGCCCCGCCGACATCGAGAGATGAGCGGACCCCGCCAGGGGCCACGGCCTCGTCGATCAAACCGGCGAACCAACACCGCGCCGCCCGCGGCCGCACCCGAGAGTGCGCGCCCGCGGGCGGCGCGCGACAATGGAGGCATGAACGCCACTGATCCCGCCGCCCGCACCGATGCGGAATGGAAGAAACTCCTGAGCCCCATGCGCTACCACGTGCTGCGCGAGGCGGGCACCGAGCGCCCCTTCACGGGCGAGCTCCTGGACGAGTCGCGCGTCGGCACCTACTCGTGCGCGGCGTGCGGCTCGAAGCTTTTTGACTCGGACACCAAGTTCGACTCGTCGTGCGGGTGGCCCTCCTTCTTCCAGGCGCACGAGGGCGCCACGACCGAGCGCGTGGACATGAGCCACGGCATGATCCGCACCGAGGTGCGCTGCGCGACCTGCGATTCCCACCTCGGCCACGTCTTCCCCGACGCCCCCGGACAGCCCACAGGCATGCGTTACTGCATGAACTCGGCGGCGCTCACCTTCGCGCCCGCTTCGTGAGCGAGCGCCCCTCCGCGCCCGAGCGCACCTTGGTCGCCGACCGCATCCCGCCCCAGCTGTACATCGTTGGCTCGGGCCTCATCCAGTACGTGGGTGCGGCGCTCGCGGTCGTCGCTTTCGCCTCCGTCGAGCCGGCGTCGGTCGCGTGGTGGCGCGTCCTGACGGGCGCGCTCGTCCTCCTCGCGTGGAAGCGCCCGTGGCGTGGTGGCCTGACCCGCTCGGATCTGGCGATTTCCGCGCTGTTCGGCGTCATCGTGCTGGCCATGAACTCTTCGTTTTACGAGGCCATCGCCCGCCTGCCGCTGGGCACCGCCGTGTCCATCGAGTTCGTCGGCCCGGTCGCCGTCGCCGTTGTTCGAGGCCGTGGCTGGCGTCCGCGGGTCGCCGCGGTCCTTGCCTTTGCCGGGGTGGCCAGCATTGGCGGGCTCGCCCTGGATCTGTCGCAGCCGAGTGTGCGCGCGGGCCTGGCGTGGATTCTCCTGGCTGCCCTGGCGTGGGCGGCCTATATCGTGGTGGGGCAGCGGGCCTCGACGACTCGCGACGGGGTGACGAACCTGGCGCTTGGATGCGCGTGGGGGTCTCTCTTCTTCGCGCCCATCCTCGGGCCGGGAGCGATGGCGGCCACGGCCTCGTGGGAGCTGATCGCCATCGTCATCGGCGTCGGCCTGCTGTCCACGGCGATTCCCTACAGCTTCGAGGCGCTCGCGATGCGCCGCCTCGCAGCGCCCACGTTTGCGCTGTTCGCCGCGATTCTCCCCGCGACGTCCGCGCTGGTCGGGGCCGTCATGCTCCGCCAGATCCCCGGCGTCTTCGAGCTGATCGGCCTGGTCCTGGTGTCGGCCGCGGTCTGGCTGGCCTCGCGCGAGTGAGGGCCAGTGGTGGGCGTTTTGCGGGTCGGGCAGCCCCATCCCAACGGATAGTCGTGGCCGGGCCATGAAAGATGGTGCCTTCCGCTGAATTCATCGCGATGAGGCGCCCGATCTGGATAGGTTGTGATGATCTGGATAGGTTGTGACGATCTGGATAGGTTGTGATGATCTGGATAGGTTGTGACGATCTGGATAGGTTATTAACCTATCCAGATGCGCGTTACCTATCCGGATGTGCGTTACCTATCCGGATGCGCGTTACCTATCTAGAACATGCCGGTGCGCCGGGCGCGGGTGACGCCGCAACACGGTGGATGGGGTGCTGACGCCTCGTCAGTCGAGGCTGAGGTGGCGCGGTGTGTGCGTGCCGCCGCGGGCGATCACCCAGAACGCGAACCACGCCCCGGCGGAGCCGACGATCATGACGAGCACCATCGGCACGGCGCTGTCGCCGCCCGAGGTCGCCAGGGGAGCGGCGATGCCGTTCGCGATCGACTGGAACACGCCCATCACGGACGAGGCCGTCCCCGCGTGCTCGCGCGCCTCGCTCATTGCCTGCGCGCCCGAGTTGCCGAAAATAAACGCGTTCGCCGTCATGATGAGCGCGAAGCCCACGCACGTGAGGATCAGCGGCAGGTCGAGGAGGAACGTCGAGATCGCCAGCGTCACCACGCCGGTCGCCGCGATCGTGAGGCCCGCGATGATGAGTGTGCGCGGCGTGAAGTGGGAGATCAGGCGCACGTTGACCAGCGCGAAGCCGGTCGACAGCAGCGCGTTAAACGCAAACACCCACGCGAAAGCCATGGGGGACAGGCCCAGCGGTCCCTGCAGCACGTAGGTGGCGTTCGAGATGTAGCCGAACATGCAGAAGCTCGAGAAGGCGTTGACCAGCATGAAACCCACGAAGGGGCGGATGCGCACGACCTGGACGAGGCCGTGGAAGAACCGCGGAATACCGCCGGGGTGGCGGCGCTCCTCGCGCAGGGACTCGGGCACGACGAACCACGCGAGGGCCGCCATGAGCAGTGTGAAGGCGGCGAGCGCCCAGAAAACGCCCCTCCACGTCGCGTGCGTGATGATGAAGGCGCCGAGGACCGGGGCGACCATCGGCGCGAAGCCGACGATCGCCTGGAGGAGACTCATTGCCCGCGCCAGCGTCTTGCCGTGCGCGACGTCGACGAGGATCGCGCGGCCCACCGAGGAGGCGATGCCGCCGCCGAGGCCCTGGAAGACTCGGCCCACGAGGAGCGCCCAGATGTTGGGCGTGAACACGCAGATCATGGAGCCGACGAGGGCGATAATGCCGCCCGCGACGATGGGGCGACGGCGCCCGATCTGGTCCGAGATGGCGCCGCCCAGGACCTGGCCGGACGCGTAGCCCACGAAGAAGGTTGTGAGCGTGAAGCCGAGCATCGTCGAGTTCGTCGCCAGGTCCGCCGTGATCTGCGGGAATGCTGCCGAGTACATGTCGGTCGCCATCGGCGGCACGGCGTTCTGCACGGCCAGCGTGATCAGCAGGGCAACCGTGAGCGCCCCGCCGACTATTCCGCCGTGGTCCCGGGTGTCGTTAGTCCTCATGATGCGATTGTGTACCCTTGGGGACGCTAAATAGACGAATCGGTCGATTATTTGACGCATCTCGCACGTCGCAGGGGCTGACGTGCGTACATGTGCACTGGTGGGCAGTGCTCCTGACGCGCAAACGCCTCGACCGAGCTCACTCCCCGTCTGCGCGTGCCTCCAACGCGTCCGCCGCGGCCTCGATGTCCTCTAGTGGCGGGCATGAAGGCGCCACGGCGTTGCCCGACGCGGCGAGCACTTCGGCACAGTTAGCCAGCAGGACAGAACGCTCGAACGGCGTTCCTAGAGCAAGGGAGGCGGCCAGGACCCCGGAGTAGACGTGCCTCGCCTCGGGTAGGTCGGTCTTGTTCGTGGAAGGCGCCGGAATGTGGGTGGATGTGGACCACACGAAGCGTCCTCTGCCATGCGTAGGTCTGCCGATGTAGGCACCGGCGGTGCCCGTACGGATAATCGAATGGCTATCGAACAGTCTGCAGATTTCCTCCGCCGCCCCGTCCGGGGTGCGGCAAGCATCGAAGGCGGATCGGTCACCGACGACACTCGTGCCGAGGCTGCTGGCCTCCTCCTGTGTCATCACGAGGACAACATTGTCGGAGCGCAGCCCGAATGGCGTCCGAGCAGCCCTGGACGGGTCAACAACAATGCGCACATACTCGGGGAGGGCCAGCAGTGCTTCCGTCGCTGGCACGGAGTTCGGGTGGGTTTTACCGTAGCCTGTTCCCACTAGTGTCCCGTCAATGTAGAGCACGTCCGAGGGGCCCAGAGTCTGGGCGACCTCAGCCCAGCCGCGCCGTGGGGCGGCGTATTCGGCACCGTTGGTTGTGATGGTGTAGTGCGCCCCCGCGTTGTCGGTGATCGTCACTTGGTAGCCGTTGTCCATGCCGGGTACGCGCGGTCCCGCGTCAACGATTCCCTCGTGTCGCAGACACTCTTCGATGAGCGAGGCATGGGGACCTTCGCCGATTGGACTCAGGGACACGGCCTCGACTCCCATGCGCCGAGCGGCGCGCAGGACCTCAATGTTCCCGGTCAAGCGCATCCCCTCATCGTCGGCCCACACGTCCCCTCCCGCCTCGGGGAAGGAAGCTGTGCGTAGCGACTGGTTGAGCACGAGCTGCCCCATGAAGATGAGATGCCCAGCTGGAGCATCGCCGCGCACGGGACCGAGTGGGGTCGGTGGGGACACCTGTTCGAACAACGACTGGCGCGTGCGCAGGGAAGAACCGGGTTCCTCGAAAGATGAGGGGCCGGAGGGGGCGATCTCCAGCTCGACGTATTCGGCCTGTTCGCGCGGATCGCCGGGGGCAGGTGGATGCAGCGCGACGAGCTCACGGGCGACAGCGGACAGATCAATGTTATTGACCTCTTCCACGGCATCCAGGGGGTCATCTCGAAACGCAGAGGCCCCGAGGACGGATCCCATCAGGGCAGCAACAAGTGCACTGCACGAGGTGGTGTCGCCTCCCAGGCGAGCGACGTAGGGTGAAAAACCTAATAGGACATGAAGAGTAAAGGCGAGCGCGAAAGGAACGATCTGTGTGGGGGTCGAGGGGTGCCCGAACGCCTTGGTGAACTCGGAGAAATACATGGATCGCTGGCACGACACAAGGTTCGCCGCGCGTCGCGTCGTCGCCAGCACGTCAGGCTCTGCACTCCAGGATCCCCGCTGTTCCATGGACGCCACGTAGTTAACGGTCTCCCACAGGACGCCCTCGATGTCCATGGGTCGAGAATCTGGCCAGTCGAGGCCGATCGAGATGAAGGCGGCGATCAGCGCGGCCGCCTGGAACTCCTGCCGCGTTGTGGGCCCCTCCGCGCATGCCTCCCATACGGCGTCCGCAAAGGTCTCGGGATCCTGTGTCGAAGTTGCGATACCGACGGGAATCGCGCGCAGCACGCAACGTCTCGCGTGCGTGTGATCCGTTGGAGAGTGAGCGCCGTCAGCGGCGACCGGGAAGGAGAACGATCCACCCAGCAGGGCCGAAGCCTCGGCTAGGATCTCGCGGGTCACCTCCGTGACAGTACCCGCGGGCGCGCCCGGCATCGTGGTGTGTGAAGCGTCTGCATCAATTAGTTCTCTGAAATCGCCGTAGACGCTCGTGATCTGCTCGGGGGTCATGCCGCAGGTCGGCATGGCCAGCGCGTCGCCGTACGCAGCGCCCACCAGCACCGCGTGGGCGCGCTCAGCGCGTGTGTCCATGTTGCTTTCTCCTATTCTGCAGCCGCATCCGCGGCGAGTGCGTCTGCCGCGGCCTCGATCTGGCTGCGCGTCGGGCACGAGGCCGGGCCGGGCATGGTCGAGGCCAGAGCATCCGCGCAATTCGCCAGAAGGATGCACCGTTCGAGTGTCTGCCCCTGAGCGAGGGCGGCCGCCATAACACCCATGGAGGTGTGCAGCGCCCCGCGCACATCAACGGAGGTAACCGTGGGGGCGGGGAATCGAGTCACCTCTCCGTCGGATGAATACTTGTCCTGTGCCGCGCGTGCAAGGTAGGACTCGTGTGTCTGTGCTCGGACCAGCGTGTATTGATGAAAATCCCTCTGGACTTTCTTCGCACCCCATCGAGGATTTTTTGTGCAATCGTCGCCGGGCTTCTCGTGCGTGATGCTCCGACACAGGGGCTCCGCCGAGTCATACCCCACCATGATCAGGACGTTGTCGGTGGGAAGAGAACGCTGACGGACGAGTCCGTGCGACGCGTCGAGGACGACGCGCACATGATCGGGCAAGTAGGCGAGTGCATGCTCGCACGCCGCCAGAACTGCCTTAGATTCAAATTCAATACCGCCATCGACGTACAGCACGTCTGAGGGGCCCAGAGTGCGAATGGCCTCGTCCCACGCATCTTCGGACATGTCCGTCATGCTTGAGCTCATGCTCGCACCGTACTGTTTCACAGGTGGCGACAGGAAGCCGTTGTCACATCCTTCCACGCGGGGTCCAGCGTCGACGATCCCCTCGCGCGCCAAGGCCTCGGCGATGATCGAGGCCCGTGGGCCCTGCCCGATCGGGCTGAGGGAGACGACCTCGACCCCCATGGCGCGGGCGGCGCACATTGCCGTGAAGGGCAGCGCGAGGTGGACATCCTCGCGGGTGGCCCACTCATTCTCGGTGGGCACGTCGTCCTCGGAATGGCCATCGAATCGGAGCAGAAGCTCGGTCATGAAGACGACGCGTCCAGCGGGTGCGTCGCCTCGGGCCGCGCCCAGAGGGGTGGGCGCGCTTTCGGCCTCAAAGGGGGCATGTCGGTTGAGGAGATCGGAATCGGGTTCCTCGAAAGAGGACGGCCCGCTCCTCGGCGGACGATCGGGAGCAAGCCCCGCCGCTCGACGGATCCACTCAAGGGGAGTGTGCGCGGACAGCGTCAGGAGCTGGTCGGCGATCCCCAGCACGTCGATATGCGAAACTCCCGCAACGGGGATGACGTCGAGGTTCCGCAGCGCGCTATGCGTATCGCACACACCGGCCAACGCCGCAGAGACTGCGTCGTACAGCGCGGGGTCACCACTCTCCTCTCGGAACGCTGGGGGCAATTCCTTCGCCCAGAGATAGAGGGCCCGGAAGAAGGCGAGGGGAATAATCCGGTGAGAGGGGGAGATGTCGGCGAGCTTGACCATGAGGGTGCCCGTTCGCACTCGGACGAGAGGAGAGTGCGAGTTCGCCGCGACATTGAGGGCACGCCTGGTCGCAGTAAGGACATCGGGCCCCTCCTGGCGCTCTCCGCGTGGCTTCATCGCAGAAACGACATCAACGGCATCGCACAGGGTGATGGGGGAGTTTTCCCGATTATTGATAAGCAGAGACACCGCTGCGGCAAGGAGCGCCGCAGACTGGAATTCGTTGCGATTCGTACATCCGCAGGCGACCCACACGGTCTCGGCCAAAGCCTCGGGGTCGATCGTCGACATCGCGATGCCGATGGGGATCGCGCACAGAAGTCGGTCGCGAGCGCTTCCGGCCGGGGCGCTCCATTGACCCGAACGTATGGCGTATACGCTGCCCGGGCCTCGTCGCAGCTGGTTGGCGACGGTCAGTGCCGACCGCATCATGTCCGAGACCGTGCCATCCGGCGAGCCGGACGCTGCCTCATTCGCTGCGTCCGCGCGAACCATGCTGGCCAGTGCCCCGAGCGCGTAGGGAAGTCGTGGATCCATGTGTTCTCTCCTTCTCAGGCCAGGTCGCGTGCCAGCAATTCGTCGGCGGCCGCCTCGATGGCGTCTCGCGCGGACAATGAGGTGGGGGTCGCCAGGGCGGCCGCGCAATTGGCGAACAAAATCCCCCGCTCAGGCTGCATGCCGAGCGCGAAGGCCGCCGCTAGGGTGCCGGAGTGGACCCCTGAGGTCTGCAGGGCTTGTTTCAATGTCAACGAAGAGGCCGGGACGCGCGTGAGCGCAGGTCGGATAACTCGCTGATCGTCACGCGTGGGACGCGCGAAACACACCTCGCCACTATCTGCACGCACGGCGACGTGTCGTTCGGTCAACAGCGACAAGGCTGAGGCCTGATGCTCGAGCGGAGCCCTGTGGTCATAGAGGGGGGAGGAGTAGGGTCTCCCTGCTCTGAAATGCTGGAAGAACTCACTGTCATAGGCCCATCGTGAGGCACGCACCGAGATGATGAGGTTGTCGAGGGGGAGACCTGGCACGAATCCCTCGTGCGAAGAAGCATCGAAGACAACGCGGGCGTGCTCAGGGAGCCACCGCACAGCTTCGCTCAGCGCATGTGCGTAACGCTCGTCGGCGAGGAGCGCCCCGTCGATGAATAGTACGTCCGAGGGACCCATTGCAGCGATAACTTCTGCCCACGTGCGGGCTGCATGATCAGGCAGAGCGATGTTCGTCGAAATGTTCAGGTCCGGGCCGTCCTCAGAGGAGGCACGCAGCCGGTATCGATTGTCGTCTCCTTCGAGGCGGGGACCGGCGTCAACGATGCCCTCAAGCTCCATGGCCTGTGAGATCAAGCCGGCGCTCGGACCCCGTCCGAGCGGGCACAGCGAGACGACCTGTACCCCCATACGCCGCGCCGCAACCAGCGCGCTGAAGGTGCCTCCCGGTGACTGTCCCAGGTCCCGTGCCCAGACATCACTACCGCGGTTTGGGTATTCCTCGGTGAGCATGTCGTGATCGATGAGGAGTTCACCGAGGAAGAGCACTCGGCCGGGCTTGGTCCTCCCGCGCAGGGCGCCGAGAGGAGCGGGAGGGGCGACGGGCTCGAAGGAGCTCTGTCGGGAGCGGAGGGAGGAGGCCAAGTCGATGAACGAAGCCCGGGCTGGGGGTACGCAAGACGAGATCTTCTTATCCGCGTCGGGGACATCGTCCGGGTAGGGTACGCGCTTTGAGAAGTATTGTTCTGCGAAGTGCGTCAATTTCCCTGAAAAGGCGGCGTCGACCCGCGCGGACCCGTAGGGTTCAAAGAAATCAGCACCCCGAACGGAACCGACCAAGGCGCCCATGAGGGCCATAATGGCGTGCTTTTGTGAGCCAAGGCGAAGAGGAGCAGAGAGAAGGCGACTGTCCTGATAGTGCGAGGCCAGAGCAAAGGCCAGAGGGATGAGCTGAGTGGCTGAAGCGGAGGCCCCGATCTGCTCAACCAAAAGGTCGATAGGGGAGTTGGCATGCTCGTTGATTCCGCACGCCGCGTTCAAAGCTCTGCGCGTTGTTGCCAGCACGTCTGGTTCCGGGCTCCATGAGCCATA
Source organism: Pauljensenia sp. 20925_1_34 (assembly GCF_041432775.1). NCBI lineage: Bacteria > Bacillati > Actinomycetota > Actinomycetes > Actinomycetales > Actinomycetaceae > Pauljensenia > Pauljensenia sp. 20925_1_34. The sequence continues at coordinate 52,263 of NZ_JAPWAG010000010.1, forward strand.
CGACTCCAAGGAGGCCGCAAGGTTGACGGACCGGATGAGCGTTTCCTCGACGCGGAAGTTCGCGCTGTCAATGCCCAGAGAGATTGCCGCCGCTACCAGGGCGGCCCCCTGAAACTCCTGACGTGTTATGTCGGAGAGCGCACAGTAGTCCCACACAGCGTTCGAGAATGTCTGGTGGTTGCCGGTCGGTGTCGCAATGCCTGCTTTGATGGCGGAGATGATCAGATCGTACGTTCGACTGCGGCTCCCGCTGAAGGACGCTTCGACGGGATTTCCGTTGGAATCGTCGGCTGTGAGCAGCGTGAGAATGCGTTCGCTGATACTTGTTGATTCCTCGATAGGATCACCGATTGTGTCTGCTGCGATCGCGTGGCCGAACGTCAGGCCTACCATTGCCCCGCAGGCCCGGTTGAAACGAAGATCCATCGGTCATCCCTCCTGTGCGGCCAGCGCGTCGGCGGCAGCTTCTATCTGGTCACGTGTCGGGGACGAGGCCGGGCCAACGACCGTCGACGCCAGAGCGCCCGCGCAGTTGGCGAGGAGAAGCGCCCTCTCCATGGGGATACCCTGCGCGAGGGAGGCCGCCAGGACACCGGAGTGCGCGTCCCCCGCGCCGTTCGTGTCGATTGCCTCAACCCTCGGTGTCGGTATCGCTGTTACGCCATCGGTGGTGTTCACTGCCGGCTGTGCGGACATGCAAACATAGGCGCCCTGTGCGCCTGCGCGCACGAGAACGGGACGATGCAGCAGGCTGGCCATCGCACGCGCCGCTTCGCGAGGCTCACGGCAATGGTCACGAACGCTCGCCTCACCTCTCTGGTGAGCGATCTCCTGGGCCTCCCTATGGTTCATCGACACGATGACCCCGTCGGTGGGCAGTCCGTCCGGGATGCCGATCACGGGGGAGACGTCCAGGATGACACGCACACCCTCGGGCAGGGCGCGCAGCGCTGCTTCTGCGGCCTCCCGGTTCGCTGGGTGATCCATGAGGTAACCGTCGACGTAGAGCGCATCATGAGGGGTCATGGTTCGCGCAAAGTCCGCCCACGCGTTCGCGGGTGCCATCGTCTCGGCTCCCTTTGTGGAGATGAAGGTACGTTCGGCTCTGCGATCGATCAGAGCAACGCAGAAGCCGTTGTCCACCCCCTCCACTCGGGGACCGGCGTCGACGATTCCTTCGCGCGCGAGGGCCTGCTCGATCAGCGAGGCGTTGGGGCCCTCGCCGATTGGACTGAGGGAGATGGCCTCGGCCCCCATGCGGCGTGCCGCCACGAGCGCGTTCAAACCGCCACCCACATGGGGTCCCTTGTCGGTCACCCACTTGGTGTAGGTTCCGTAGAACTCCGTCGTCATCGTGAATACACGGTCCACGAGGATCTGCCCCATGAGGACGACGCGGCCCGCAGGGTCCTTGCCGTTGGTGGTTCCATGATCGCTGGGGATATGCGGTTCTGTGGAGTCGTCGTCCCTCGTTTTCTTTGAGACACATTCCCGCCGTTTGACGAGGCGTTCGGCCAGGGGAGCCAAAGCCGGGTGGGAAACCTTCTCGATCACGGCAAGGTTGTGCGCAGAGAAGCGTGTGTCCCCATAGGTCGCGCCGAAGATGGATCCGGCAATCGCCGAGATGATACCTGCGTCTCCCCCAAGGGACACCGACTTGAAGGGAGAAAACCCGTCGGCATAGCGTGCGATGAGGGCGAAGGCAGCAGGAACTGCCTGTGTCGGATGCGCGGACGTGCCGATCGAGCCGCGCAGGTGCTCGTGCATGTTGTCACGGAAGCTACGGACGACGTCGAGCGCCTTGCGCGCCGCCTGCAGCACGTCAGGATCGCTATTCGAGGAGCCACGCGGGGGAAGAGCCGCCACGTAGTTGATGGCTTCTTCCAGGTAGGAAGCGATGCCTGGGAGCCAGTAGTGTTTCCTGTCAATGCCCAACGAGACCGCTGCGGCGACCAGAGCGGCCGCCTGGAACTCCTGCTCGGTGACGTTCTCGTTTCCACAGGCCTGCCACACGGCTTCCGCGAAGGCCTCGGGATCTGTCGTCACGGTCGCGATGCCCACCGGAATAGCGCGCAGGACGTAGCGAGAGCCTGCGAGCTCGTCACCCGTACGTGTTCCGGCATCGCCCTCGGGTGGGAAACCATCGTCCGAGAGCAGCGCCAACGATGACGACAGGACCTCGCGCGTGATCTCCGTGAGCGTCCCGGCGGGCGCGCCCGGCATGGTGGGGTGCGAGGCATCGGCGTCCATCAGCCTCCGTCGCGTCTTGTAGTGTCTCTCAATCTGTGTGGAGGACATGCCTCGGACGGGCAGCGCAACCGCGTCAGCCACGGCGACCCAGGCCAGCGCCTCGTAGGCGTGGGTGCGGCGCTCGAGCTCAACATCGTCTCGCTCTGTCAGGGTGCGAGCCGCGGCCTCGATCTGTTCGCGCGTGGGGCACGAGGACGGACCGGGCATCGTCGAGGCCAAGGCCCCCGCGCAGTTCGCAAGGACGATGCTTCGCTCTATCGTGTTCCTCTGAGCGAGGGTTGCCGCGAGGGCCCCCGTCCAGACGCTGTAAGACCCGTCGTGGTCGGTGGACACGACGGTGGGGGCTGGGAAACGGGTCCGTGGCTTGCTCACCTTGTCCGTCGCGTGTCGCGGTCGAGCGAGGAAAGACTCGTACATCGTCGTGCTGATGAGCGCGGAGCGCTCGAAGAGGGACAGGATGAAACTCGCGGCCTGATGGGGGACGCGGGAGGCGTCGAAGGCGGTGCGATCGGACATGAATCGCTCACCCAAAGGCTGTACCGACCGCTGGTCCAGTACCGTCAGTACGCTATCGTTGCGAACATTACGCGGACCGATGAATGCTCCCGACATGTCTTGGATCACTCGCACGTGCTGGGGGAGGTGAGCTAGCGCATGCTCGGCCGCCGCTAGAACAGGCGGATTGGTTTCGATCCCCGCGTCGATGTAGAGCACGTCGGAGGGGCCCAAGGTGCGGATGACCTCGTCCCATGCGTCCCGTGGCATGCCGGTGATTGTTTCTGTTTCGCCTGGTCCGAACTTTCTGGTGATGGGCGATATGAACCCGCTATCGTATCTCGCGATGCGAGGGCCAGCGTCGACGATCCCTTCGCGTGCCAGTGCATCAGTGATGACCGAGGCGCGCGGGCCCTGCCCGATCGGGCTCAGAGAGATGACCTCGACCCCCATGACGCGGGCCGCCCGCATGACCGTGAATGGGCGTGAGAGATAGACGCCCTTTCGGGTGGTCCACTCGTTCCCGGCGGGAATGGGGTCCTCCTCGGAGGCCCGGTCGTATCGAAGCATCAGTTCGGACATGACGATGACCCGGCCAGCTGAGGCGGTGGCCGTCGGGGACGAGGCCGTGGCTGTGTCCACGGGGCGCGTGCCGGTCGGCGCTTCAGGGGTGTTCGACGTGGTGGGCTTGGAGGATTCCTGCGTGTCCTCGCCAGTACCGATGGGTCCACGCAGTGAGAGCAGAGCTGTGGCGGCCTCGGTCAGGTGGAGCCCGGATACGCTTTCTACCTGGGCGAGGCCGCGGCCGACAAAGACCTCAAAGCCGAGGGCAGCGCCCAGGATTGCGCCCGCAATCGCGCCGATCGTGTCGGTATCGCCGCCCAGGTTGGCGGCGTCCAGCAGCGCCTGCGGGGAGGGGTCGCGCGCGAGCAGCGCGAAAGCCATGGGGATCGCCTGCGCCGAAGCCACGGACGTGCCCACCTGCTCGACGAGGCATTCTAGGGACGAGGACGCGGGGTTAGCGACCAGCTGCATGGCCCTGCGCGTCGCCGCTACGACGTCTGGGTCGGGGGTCCACGCGCCGCGCTCGGGTAGGGAATCGACGTAGGTCACGGCCTTCCACAGCAGGGCCGTCATGTCCGAGGCAGCCGAACGAGGCGTATCGATCCCCATCGACACGGCCGCCGCCACGAGGGCAGCCGACTGGAAACCCTGACGCGTCGCGTGCGTGACCTGACAGGACGACCAGACGGCATCCGCGAAAGCCTGAGGATCCTCCGTCGAGATCGCGATACCGATCGGGGTGACGCGCATCGCCGCGCCGTTTGTGGTACCCGCCCCGCCCACGCTCAGCGGGTCCTCGCCCGCGCGCACGCGCTCGAGGGCCGCCTTCGTGGAGGGGCCCAGCAGGTCGAGCGACCCGCGCTCGATCATCGAATCTTCCCAGGCCTGCAGCGCGTGGGCGAACTCGCCCGCGTCCAGGGCCACGCGACCCGAGGAGGAACCCCGGCCTCGTACCAGGAGGGAAGCAACCAGCAGCGCCTGCTCCGTGTCATCTGTGACCGACCCGGCCGGCATCCCCGGCGCGTAGGGCTGCGAGGCGTCCCCATCCACGAGGCCGGTAATGCGCCCGTACACCGCGCGGATCTGCTCCGGGGACATCGCCTGCGTCGGCATGCCCAGCGCGTCTCCGAGAGCCAGGCCAGCCAGGGCGCCATGTGCGTGAGAAAGACGAGGATCCATGCTGCACCTCCGAAAGCGGGCGCGCGCCCGCAGATAGCGTGAACGCCCCGGAACGTTCCGAGGCGACCAGTAGGCCCAGGGGGACTCGAACCCCCAACCTACGGATTAAAAGTCCGCTGCTCTACCATTGAGCTATAGGCCCATACGCAACATTGTAGAAGGAAGCGGTCCCCATGGCCCAATCGAACACTCCGCGCCGCCCGGCCATGCTCGACGCCGCCCGCGCCGAGGCGATCGTCGGCGACGAAGACCCCGCCTCCCTGTCCGCCGTCGCGCACACCGCCGCGTGGGCACTCATGGGTATCGGCGACGAGACCTTCAGCGACGAGGCCGTGGCCCGGCTGCGCGAAACCGTACGCGCTCGCGGGGTCGATACGATCGCGCACGTGTGGTCGCGCAGCCCCGAGTTCACCCTCCCCGGCGCGCTGTGGCGCGTCTACCTGCTCCACGAGTGGTACCACCGCGACCCGATCCTCGTGGCCGAGCGCTACGCCGAGGGCTCGCGCGCGCCCATCATCCAGGGCCTCGAAGCCCCCGTCGAGCTGCGCCCCCTGAGCCTCATCATGGAGGAGCTCGACTCACTGCTGCGCGGCGACCTCACCGACGACGACCTCGAGTACGTGCTGCGCGAGGCCTCCCGCGCTATGCGCGTCCTCGCCGCCGGCGAGGCCGGGGCCCTGTGGATCGAAGACCCCACCGATCCGCTGGCCCACCGCGTCACCATGCGTCACTCCGCGCTGCTGGTCACCGCCGACGAGCTCGACGTCGCCGCGCGTGAGGCGGCGGTCGGTACGCTCGACTGAGGACCCGCGAGGCCAGCGGGCAGCGCCCGAATCGGCCACGACCTCGTGAAGGTGGCGCGCCCATCAGGGCGAGGGCGGCGCGGGGCGGCTACCCTGGAACCTATGCGTCCGATGCCAGCCCCACGCCCCCAGCGACTCGTTCGCTCCGCGGGCGCGCTCGTCTGGCGCTTCGCTGACCCCACGCGCGTCGCCATCCCGGGCGAACCCATCGACCCCGCGGACATCGAAGTCCTCATGGTCCACCGCCCCCGCTACCACGACTGGTCCTGGCCCAAAGGAAAAGCCGAAAACGGTGAGCCCCTGGTGGCCGCCGCCGTGCGCGAAGTCGAAGAGGAAACCGGACACGTCATCACCCTGGGCGTGCCCCTGACCACCCAGCGCTACCGCCTGGGCGGCGGACAAACCAAGGAAGTCCACTACTGGGTGGGCACGCCCCTGCCCGCCGGCGACCCCTCCGCGCGCCTGCGTGCCCCCGTCGCCCGCGCGCCGCGCACCGAAATCGACCGAACCACGTGGGCCACCCCCGAGGCAGCCGCCGACATGCTTACCCGCCGAGGCGACCGCCGCCTCCTCGCCGACATCGTCGCCCGTGCCCGCGAAGGTCGCCTCGCCACCTCCGCGATCATCGTCCTGCGCCCCGGCGCCGCCGATGCTGCCCCCGCCGACGAGGCCTCCCCGTCCACAGCCGACAAGCCCGGAACCGCGCCCGGCGCGACCTCCGCCGGACGCCCCACGCCGGGCCCACGCGCCGCCGCTGCACCCACCGCGCCCGGCGCACCCGCACCTCGCCCCGCACCCACTCCCGCGATGGTCGCCTCAGCGGCAGCACGCAGGGCAGCGCAGGTGGAGAAAGCCTCGTCCCTGAAGGCCGAGGCGGCGGCGCGTCACGTCGACCCCCCGCTCGGGCGTTTCGGCGTGCGCCAGGCCTTCGACCTCATCGACCTGCTCAGTGCCTTCGGCGTGGACCGCGCGTTCGCGTCCCCGAGCGCCCGCGCCCGCCAGGTCCTGGCGCCGTGGGCCGCGGTCGGCGGCGGCTCGGTGACCCTCGTCGACGCGCTCGCTGCGCCCCTCCAGGACGAGGCCGGGGCGGACAAGGACGCCCAGGCGCGCGCCGGACGGGTGCGAGCCTTTGCCGCGCAGCGCCTACGCGAGAGCGCCGGTACAACCCTCGTGTCGGTCACGGGATACGCGCGCGACCTCATTATCGAAGAGCTGCGCGCCTACGGGTCGAGCGCTGTCGCGGGCTCGTCGCCCGCTGCTCTGAACCACAGTCAGATCCTGGTCGCCCACGTCGAACACAGCGCCGACGGGCTGGTTGTCGTCGCTGTCGAGACGCACAGCGTCACCACCAAAAACCCCGCCGTCCCGACGCGTAAAGCCTCCAAACGGCACTGAGTCGCGTCGCCATGCGCGTGATCTGGTGTCACATGCGGGAGTTCTTAACCGACTGATCCAGCGTGGCGCCATCATCAACGCCAACGTAACAGGCGATGGTGCGGTCACCGTTGGACCAGCTGCCCACGCTGGGATAGAGCCAGCCGAGGCTCAGCGATGAGCTGCCTAAGGGCGTCCCGACGTAGCGCTGAAAAGCTGCCGTACACTCTGCCTCAGCGGTGTCGCCGAGTTCGGTATCGGAGGGGCGGGTCTTATCGGTGACGGTGAAGGTGTGAATGACCTCGAAGTCATGCGTCTGGTTGCACGCCACGGTCTCCACGTCGTAATCACCGTCCTCCCAGTCCTGGAAGCACTGTCCGACCGACAGGTCAACCTGGTCGGTGCGGGTTTCAGTGGGGCGGTTGTTGCCGTTGGTGGTGCCACCCGGGTTAGCGGCACCGGTCGGATTGGTGTTGGGGGTGGGAGCGGCGCCCGTGGGGATGCCGAAGGGGTTGCCGCCGGAGCTTCCGCTACTGGAGGAACTGGATGATGAGGTGTGCTCCTCGGTGTCCTCATCGTCATCATCCTTGTCGAAAGGTAGGAACGAGCAGGCAGAGAGACTGAGAATAGCGACGCAGGCGCCGAAAGCGAGTGCGGGGCGGGCAAAGCGGGACATGATTCTCCTTGGGATGGCGGGCAACCCGGGGAGCTGCCTCGGTGGGGCGATCGTGGTGCCCAATGGCTCCATCGCTGTGCTGCAAGCAACTATAACAAGAGAAAAACCGGGCGGTAAAGATGTGGCGGCCCGGCATCAGCCGGACCGCCACGCGCGCGACCTGGTGTCACATGCGGGAGAGTTTCGCGGATGTGGTCAGCTTGTGGCCATCTTCGTTGTACAAGTAACACAGGAGGCTGTGGTACCCCTTGTTCCAGCTTTCCTCGCCGGGATAGAGGGGGCCGATCGAGAACGTGCTTTGATCAGCGGGGATACCGACGTAGGTCTCAAATGCAGCGGCGCACTGTTCATCAGCAGTCGCGGCCATCACCTCGGTGGCGGGACGTGTTGCGTCGGTGAACTCGGAAATATGGAAGACCTCAATATCGTGAGCCTGGTCGCAGCTCGCATGCAGCATATGGGTGTAATCATCACGCACATCGCTGTAGCAATGCCCGAGCAGCATGTCACCCCGGAAGACGCGGCTCCCGAAGGGCTGATCCTCAGTAGCGTTGGGGTTGGATGAGGCGCTGGCTGTGGGGGTGGTTGGGCCGCTCTCGGGGGTGTCGTTGGTCGACGAGCTGCTCGAGGATGCGGCAGGGGCCGGTGTCTCCTTGTTGTCAGACTTGTCAGCGCCGGGCAAGAATGAGCAGGCAGACAGGCTCAGTAAGGCGGCGCAGGCAGCCAGGGCGAGGGAGGGACGGGCAAAGCGGGACATGATTCTCCTTGGGATGGCGGGCAACCCGGGGAGCTGCCTCGGTGGGGGCGATCGTGGAACCCGCGGGCTCCATCGCTGCGCGTCTAACCACTATAACAAGAGAACAACCGAACGGTAAAAACGCGGCGGCCCGGCATCAGCCGGACCGCCACCACGGCGAGAAAGTCGCGAATCACATGCCGGTGTTCTTCACGGACTGACTCAGGGAGTCCTCCGTCAGCGGCACGGCGACGCAGGCGATGATGCGGTCGCCGTTGTCCCAGCTGTTCGAGCTCGGGAAGAACCAGGTCGTGTCCAGGGACGACTCGTCGTAGGGGGTTCCCACGTAGTCGGCGAATGCGGGGGTGCAGGCCTCGAAAGCCCTGTCGTTGAGCGTCTCGTAGTCGGGCAGCGTCGAATCCTCAATCGGCGCGACGAAGAACACCTCGCCCCAGTGCGGCGAGGAGCAGTCAACGGTCGTCAGGGGCGCGGAGGGGTCGGCCGGCTTCTGGACGCACTGTCCAACGCTCAGGTTGCTCACGTTAGTGCGGGCCTCGTCGGGAATGATGGAGGCGTCCTGGTCAGCGGGGGAGCCTGCGGTGGCCTCGGCGGGGGAGCCTGCGGTGGCCTCGGAGGAGGCGGACTCGGGCGAGGCGGTGGAGTCAGCCGTGGTGGCGGACGAGCAGGCGGACAGGCTCAGGATGGCCGCGCAGGCGGCGAATGTGAGGGCGGGGCGCAGAGCGTGGGACATGGTTCTCCTCGTGATGGTGGGATTGTGGCAGGGTGATGGGCCACGAGGCCGTGGCAGGCGCGTGGGCACCCGCCGATAAGCCGCGCCCACTATAGCAACAGGTGTGGGCGGCGGGCTGTGTGGCGGGGGATGTGCTCTGGGTGCTCGAGGAGTCGAGCGCGTGACAGGTGAGTTTACAGGCCGGAGTCTCGCACAGACGCGGTCAGCTGCTCGTCGTCGGTGCGCACGGCGATGCAGACGATCTCGCGGTCGCCCTTGGCCCAGGTCTGCTTGGTTGGCGACATTGCGGTGTAGTCCAGCGTGGTTTCCTCGGGGGAGGTGCCGACGTAGGCCTCGAAGGTCTCGTAGCAGGTGTTGTACACGAGTTCGTCCATCTCATCGCGCGAGGGCATCGTGTCATTCTTGAGCGTGGTAACGGAGTAGACCTCGCCCGTGTGTGCCTCGGTGCATTCGGTGGTGGCCACCGAGTTGACCTGGCTGTTGAGAGGAACGAGGAGGCACTGTCCCACCGCCAGTTCGGTGCTTTGCGTGCGGTTGTTGAACGGCATGCTGGAGCAGGCGGACAGCGCAAGGCCCATGATGGCGGCGGCGCCGAGGGCAATCGTGGGGCGCAGAACGCGGGACATGATTCTCCTTGAGGTGGCGGGAGCGGCCAGCGGTGGGATGACGAGGCCGTGGTAGGCGCGCGGGCACCGTCCGCGGCGCTTTGCCCACTATATAACAGAGGCGATACCGTGCGGTAAACGATCTCGTGCGCAACGCCCCAGTGGCGGTCCGGCCTGAGCCGAACCGCCACGAGCGCGCGTAGAAGCGGGGTCACATGTTGGAGTTCCTCGCGGAACCGGTGAGCTTACTGTCGTCCTTGGCGAAGAGGTAGCATTGCACCGTGTGGTCACCTTTTGCCCAGGTTTGTGAAAGGGGAAACGTCCAGTCGTAGTCCAACGTGGAATCCGCGACGGGCTTGCCGACGTAGTGCTCGAAGATCAGGCCGCAGACCTCGTCGCTCTCCTCGTTAAACTCGTCGTCGGACGGACGGTTCGTGCCTGCGAAGTCAAAAATATGAAAGTATTCCCCATCGTGAGGCTGGTTGCAGTCGACGCTGGTGACATCACTGTCCTCATCGGGCCCGAACTGGAAACACTCCCCGATGTGTTGCTGCGGGTGAGTAGCCGCACTCGCGGAGGCCGGCGGCGCTGCTGCTGACGACGCGGGTGCGGGCGTGCCTTGCGAGGGATTGGGGGATCCGGACTTCTGCTTGGAGCATGCGGACAGCCCCAGGCTCAGGATGGCGGCGGCGCCGAGGGCAATCGTGGGGCGCAGAACGCGGGACATAATTCTCCTTGAGGTGGCGGGAGCGGCCAGCGGTGGGATGACGAGGCCGTGGTAGGCGCGCGGGCACCGTCCGCGGCGCTTCGCCCACTATATAACAGAGGCGATACCGTGCGGTAAACGATCTCGTGCGCAACGCCCCAGTGGCGGTCCGGCCTGAGCCGAACCGCCACTGGGGCACGAGGTTGGTGCGCCTCGGCGTTGTGCAGGATTACTTGCCGGAGTTGCGCACGGACTCGGTCAGCTTCTCGTCGCCCGTGGGGACGGCGATGCAGACGATGTCGCGGTCGCCCTTGGACCAGGTCTGGCTGGTCGGGTACATCGCGGTGGCGTCCAGAGTGGTTTCCTCGGGGGAGGTGCCGACGTAGTCCTCGAAGGAGTCAAAGCAAGCTGCGGCGATGAGTTCGTCCATCTCGGAGCTGGAGGGCAGGGAGTCCTGGGTGATTGTGGAGATGAAGTAGACCTCGCCGGTGTGCTCTTCGGTGCACTCGGTGGTCACGACGCTGCCGACCTGAGAGCTATCCGGCACCTGGATGCACTGGCCGACCTTGAGGTCGGTGCTGTGCGTGGTGTTGCCGAAAGGCAGGTAGGAACAGGCGGACAGGGACACGCCCATGAGGAGGGTGCAAACGCCGAAGGCGATCGAACGGCGACGTGCGTGGGACATGATTCTCCTTGAAGCGATGGGATCAACGACCGGCTGGATGGGCGCGGCCGCGCTGGGGCGCGGACGGAAAGCCTGTCGACGTTGAACGCGCGCCTCGCACACTATAACAATCCGACTCTTACCCGGTAGAACAAATCGGGTGGTGCCTGGCTCACATGCCAGGCACCACCCGATGATGATCGGAGGTTCAACGGGCGCTACAGGCCCGAGTCCTTCACCGATTGCTTCAACTTGGAATGGTCCATCGCGAACGCCAGGCACACGATCGATCGATCGTTTTGTGCCCAGGAATCCTTGGTCGGAATCATCCAGGTGGCATCGAGGGTCGAGGACACGAAGCGCTTGCCAACGTAGGCCTCGAAGTTGGAGATGCACTGCTTTTCGGCGAATTTGTTCAGGGCTGACTCGCCGGGAAACTCTCCGTCCTCAGCGGAAGTTACGAAGAATACCTCAGCGTCGTGCTCGCTCGTGCAGCTGGTCGTCTCGATCGTGGTCGCGGTTTGTCCCTCCGGCCGGAGGATGCACTGGCCGACCTGCATGTGCATGACGGAGGTATCCGAACAAGCGGCGAGCGGGGCGGCGAGCGCCAGAGCCGCGACCAGACCGATCAGACGAGAGTGCTTCACTAGTGGACCCCCAGTGGCAGCGCCACGAGCAGGTACACGACGCCCGACACCAGGGCTGCGGCGGGTAGCGTCAGGAACCATGCGATGACGATGTTGCCCGCGACGCCCCATCGAACCGCCGAGAAACGCTTCGTGCAACCCACACCCATGATAGCCGTCGACACGACCTGCGTCGTCGAAATGGGGGCGTGAATGACGTAGGAGCACAGGTACAGGATCGAGGAGGACACGGCCTCGGCCGTGAAGCCACGAGCCGGATCCAGGTCGATGATCTTGCGGCCAATGGTGCGCATGATGCGCCCACCGCCGGCCATCGTGCCCAGCGAAATCGCCGCGGCGCCCGAGAGTTTCACCCACAGGGGCACGTTCATTTCGCCAGTGACGGGATTGAGGATGTTATGCGTCTCGCCGTAGCCGCCGGCCATCAGCGCCATGATGATGATGCCCATCGTCTTCTGCGCGTCCTGGATGCCGTGGCCCAGGGCCATGGCGGCCGAGGAGATGCGCTGGGCGGCACGGAAACGACGCATCGTGCGGTGGTACTGCGCGTTACGCAGCAGCCACAGGACGAGCTTCATGGCAATGTAGCCGATGACGAAGCCGATGATGGGGGAGGCGAACATCGGGATGATGACGTGGCTGACAATGCCTTCCCAGAACACCTTCGTACCGCTGAGGAGGCCCGCGCCGACCATGCCGCCGATGAGGGCGTGCGAAGAGGAAGAGGGCAGGCCGAACCACCAGGTGACCAGGTTCCAGATGCAGGCGCCCAGCAGGGCGGCCAGGATGATGACCAGGCCCTTTTGCTGCATGTCGGGCGAGGTGGATTCGGCGTAGCCGCTAATCTTAATGATGCCCGAACCGACGGTCTTGGCGACGCCGGTGCCCATCATGGCGCCGATGACGTTCATCGTCGCGGCCATGAGGAGTGCAGCGCGTGGAGTCCACGCGCGTGTCGACACCGAGGTCGCGATCGCGTTCGCTGCGTCGTGGAAGCCGTTCGTGTAGCTGAAGAACAATGCGACGGCGATGACGACACAGACGAGGATCAGATTGAGATCCACGGCTCAGGATTCCTTCAGTGCGAGGGACTCGATGACGTTAGCCAGTTCCTCGAAGGCATCAGCACAGGATTCGAGGCCCTGAACGATGTCCTTGAGCTTGATGATCGTGACCGGGTCCAGGCCCGAGTCGAACAGGGCGGTCAGGGTGCGGCGGTAGGCCAGGTCGCCCTCGTTCTCGAGGCGGTTGATCTCGATCCAGTAGTCGCGCAGGTCCACGGGGGACTTGAGCTTGGGCATGTTCTGCGCGGTCAGCTCGGCGCAGTTCTTGATGACCTCAATCTGCGTGTTGAGCAAGGAGACGAGGGAAGAGGGGATGTCGGCAATGCCGTAGACGACCAGGAGGTCGCCGGCTTCGTCGATGAAGTCGAGGCAGTCGTCCAGGTGGGAGGCCAGTGACTGCAGGTCTTCGCGGTCGAAAGGCGTGATGAACGAGGAGTTAATGCGCTGGACGATGTCGTGGTTCAGTTCGTCGCCGCGGTGCTCGACCTCGTGGAGCTGATCGCGCAGGGCGATGCGCTCTTCGGGGGAGGCGGCATAGATGTGCGTCAGGATCTCGACGGCCTGCTCAAGCTGGCGTGCCTGCGAGGTGAAGTCTTCAAAAAAGTCAGGGCCTTGGGTCTTGTTTCGGAATCCCATGGTGTCTTCGGTCCTTCCAATGGTGAACGGCACTGTTGTGCTACGAGTAATCGTCGGTCATGGGGTGGTGAGACTTCAAGTTCAGATGCGCTTTTGTTACCCCAATGGTGGTGTTCTATCTCACGGACTGACCTGTGAGGTGTGCTTCGGTCCCAACAACGAGGCCTGGGCGTGCTTTGGGGGCCTCGGAACCTCTTGTGAGTGGGCAGAAGGTCCCTGCAGACCGGGCGTCGTGTGACTCGTTCGACTACGATTGAGGTGTGACCGGGACCAAGCTCCCGCAAGCGCGGGTGTGGGGTCCGGCATGATTGTTTCTGTCAATCGGGGACGCAGATGCGGCCTCGACAATTCAAAATGCCTCAGGAGGCAAAATGTCCGTGACCGAACAGGACGTTCGTGCGGCGGCTCCGGCCAACGCTCCCGAAGATGTTGTCAAGTGGGTTGCTGAAATCGCTGAGCTGACCACCCCTGACGCCGTTGAGTTCTGCGACGGTTCCCAGGAAGAGTGGGATCGTCTGACCGCGCAGATGGTCGAGAGTGGCATGTTCACCAAGCTGAACGAGGAGAAGCGCCCCAACTCCTTCCTCGCTCGCTCGAAGCCGTCCGACGTTGCGCGTGTTGAGTCCCGTACCTTCATCTGCTGTGAGAAGGAAGAGGATGCGGGCCCGACCAACCACTGGGCCGACCCCAAGGAAATGAAGGCCACCCTGCACGAGAAGTTCACGGGTGCCATGAAGGGTCGCACCATGTACGTGGTTCCCTTCTCCATGGGTCCCCTGGGTGGCCCCATCTCCCAGCTCGGTGTTGAGATCACCGACTCTCCCTACGTCGTTGTCAACATGCGCATCATGACCCGCATGGGTGCTGCTGCCATGGACCTCATCAACGAGGGCCGCGTGTGGGTTCCCGCCGTCCACTCGGTCGGCGTGCCGCTCGAAGAGGGTCAGGAAGACGACAACTGGCCCTGCAACGACGAGAAGTACATCACCCACTTCCCCGAGACCAACGAGATCTGGTCCTTCGGTTCGGGCTACGGCGGCAACGCCCTGCTCGGCAAGAAGTGCTTCGCCCTGCGTATCGCCTCGACGATGGCCCGCCGCGACGGCTGGATGGCCGAGCACATGCTCGTCCTGCGCCTGACTCGCGAGTCCACCGGCCAGCAGTTCCACGTCACCGCCGCCTTCCCGTCGGCCTGTGGCAAGACCAACCTCGCCATGCTCCAGCCCACGATCCCCGGCTACAAGGTCGAGACCGTCGGCGACGACATCGCGTGGATGCGCCCGGGCCCGGATGGTCGCCTGCGCGCCATCAACCCCGAGGCCGGCTTCTTCGGCGTCGCCCCCGGCACCTCCTACAAGACCAACCCCATGGCCATGGAGACCGGCAAGGCCAACTCCATCTTCACGAACGTCGCCCTGACCGACGACGGTGACGTGTGGTGGGAAGGCATCGACGGCGACGTTCCGGCGCACCTGATCGACTGGCACGGCAACGACTGGACCCCCGAGTCCGGCGAGAAGGCTGCTCACCCGAACAGCCGCTTCACCGTTCCCGCCTCGCAGTGCCCGATCATCTGCCCCGACTGGGAAGCCCCCGAGGGTGTCCCGGTTGACGCCGTCCTCTTCGGTGGCCGCCGCGCCACCAACGTCCCGCTGGTTGCCGAGCAGTACGAGCCCGCCCACGGCGTGTTCATCGGCGCCTCCGTGGCCTCCGAGGTCACCGCCGCTGCGACCGACGTCAAGGCCGGCTCGCTGCGTCACGACCCCTTCGCCATGCTGCCCTTCTGCGGCTACAACATGGCCGACTACTGGGGCCACTGGCTGGAGATGCAGGACAAGCTCGGCGAGGGCTTCCCGAAGGTCTACCAGGTCAACTGGTTCCGTAAGGACGAAGACGGCAACTTCATGTGGCCCGGCTACGGCGACAACTCCCGCGTCCTGGACTGGATCGTTCGCCGCGCCGCCGGCGAGGTCGAGGCCATTGACGGTGTGACCGGCCGCTACCCGAAGTTCGAGGACTTCAACCTCGACGGCCTGGACATTGACGAGGCCGTCTGGGCGAAGCTCTTCGCGATCGATCCCGACGCCTGGGCCGCCGAGATGGACGACACCGAGGAGTACTTCTCGCAGTTCGGCGACAAGCTCCCCGCCGCCATCACCGAGCAGCTGGCCAAGTTCCGCGCGCGCATCGCCGCCGCGAAGCAGGCCTGATCCGCACGGATTGAGGGTGGGCCCCGGAGGAAACTCCGGGGCCCACCCCTTTTTCTGCGTGGCTGGGGCTGGGTGAACGGGCTCTTCGCATTTAAGGGTGTAGGAGGTGTCGGATTGGGCCGGAGTGGGCCGGAGTGTAGGTGGTGGCGTGGGCGGCGTGCCCATCCTGCCGCCAGTAGGGCCCAGCTGCGCATGGAGGGGTGCGGCGGTGAGTGGTTCGGCGTGCCAGTTCCGCGTTTGTTCTTGTTTGTTGGGGCACTGCACCCGATCCGTAGGCAATGCACCTCTTCTGTTCGGGTGCACCGCCACGTAACGGGTGCACCGCTACGTAACGGGTGCAGTGCCCCCGTGCTTGTGGTGGCTGTCGGGGTTGTGGGGGTCTTCTGGGCTTGGGCTGTCTTCCGCTTGGGCTGTCTTCTGGGCTTCAGTTGTCTTCCGCTTGGGGTCTTTGAGGCGCCTCATGTTGTGGTTCCTCAAAAATGTCGCACGTAATTCCCCGACATGTATTTCAAACATTGAAATCACATCGTTGGAATTCTGCGGTTTTCTCGATACCTATGAAAAGTTAGGGTACCCAAATTACGTGCGAGTTTTGGTTATTGAGGCGCCCGAGGCGAGCTCCTGTGTTCGGTCGTCGTCCCACGACACTGTCCACGATCCCCGGGACGCTTCGAACACCACCCCCACACCCCAAAATGCGAAGAGCCGGTGAACGCCTCATTTCCGTCGTGGACCTGCGCCAGCGACGCTAGCGTGGCGCTGTGAAAGCCTCTTCTGTCATTTCCTGTCATCTGGTAGGCTCGAACCATCACAATCATGCCTGTCAATGAGGAGTCGTCATGGGTGCCGAGAATGTTCCTGCGAACATGGAAGTCAACTACTACAAGTGGAAGAGCTGGATCGCAGCCCTGCGTGAGGGTGACGATTGCGTGGCAGTGAAGTTAGAGAACGCCGCCCAAGAATTGCAGAAAAATGTGGATGTTCAGACGGAGGGCAAGTGGGGCGTGGAGGCGGGGCCTGTGGCCTTTCAGGCGCGCTACACGTCCTACCTGACCCAGGAGATCACCGCGCTGAATGCGATGGCTGCCAATGTTCGCGAATTTGCAAAGGCGTTAGATAAAGCTGTCAAGGATCTTGAGGCTGGGGATGAGGATGCGCAGGCGAACCTGGAGGCGACCCTTAAAACTATCCCGTCCTCGTATGTCTCTGAGGAGATGAAGGCGATCTGGGAAGGGGATACGACCGGGTCGCCTCAGATTCCGCCAGATCTGGACTTCTGACGCTTGGCGCGTGTGCCGTTGTCTGTGTTGGATCTGAGGGAGGATGAATGTGATGGTGTTGCGGGGACGTTGTCGTCGTGTCGTGGCCCGGTGGGTGGCGTGTGTGGTTGTGGTTGGCGCGTGTGTGGTGGGTGTGGGGGTGCCTGCGTCGGTTGGTGATCCGCTTCCCACCCCTAGTGTTCCTGTTGCTGCTTCGCCCGAGACGCCTGTGTTGCCTGGTCATGTCGTGACGATCAGTGTGATGGTGGATCCGACCATAATTAAGACTCCTGATGGGACGTATCAGTGGTCCATCCATATGAGGATGGCTTTCTTCGGTGAGAAAAGTCAGGGAGAGAAGTTCGCGCAGGAGGAGTGTCAGTTTCTGGCTGATACGTTTTGGTCGGGTAGTGCCCCGGACTATTTCGTAAAGGCTGAGTCGAGGGGTGTTTTTTGCAATCTTGATGCGTATTATTTGGGGGAGGCTCGTCACGCGTTTTATTCCCTGGATGAGGCGGGACATGTGCAGGTGCGTGCCCCTATGACGTATCTGACCCAGATTGCTGATTCGTTTGAGGACGCGAGCATCACAGAGCTCCAAGTAGAGTTCACCTCGATTAATAACGCCCATTGCAATGCCGAGCCCTGGCTAGCGAGCTTGGATCATCCCCTCCCTGCCGGTCACTGGTCTTATTGTCAGTGGTGGCCTGACAAGGGCGACACTGTGCCGACGACGGATGAGCCGCTCCTGGAAGGCGACGTTGAGCAGGCGTTCTTTGATTTCGAGCGGGGCACCGTCGGACCCTTCATCGATTTGCCCGCCCCCATCAATCCCTTCACCATCACACCCACGCCCTCGCAGGCCGAGGAGCCAGCCTCGGGCGCCGCCACTGAGGCCGCCGCTTCCGAGTCCTCGTCTGCTTCTTCGCGTGGCCTCGTCATTGCCGTGGGTGCGGGTGCCATGCTGCTCCTCCTGGCCGTGGCGGTGGGAATCACCTGGGCGCGGCGCCGCACGAGCTAACACACCCATCACAGCGCCCTAACCAACGCACACCCCCCGTCTGACCTACCAATCGAAGGAGTAGTAGCAGTGGCAACGATGTTGAAGGTCCGCGTGGCCCGGTGGGTGGCGTGTGTGGTTGTGGTTGGCGCGTGTGTGGTGGGTGTGGGGGTGCCTGCGTCGGTTGGTGATCCGCTTCCCACGCCTAGTGTTCCTGTTGCTGCTTCGCCCGAGACACCTGTGTTGCCCGGTCATGGCGTGACGATCCGTGTGGTGGTGAAGCCGAACACAATTAAGACTCCTGATGGGACGTATCAGTGGTCCATCCAGATGGGGATGGCTTTCTACGGCATGTGGAGCCAAGGTAAGGTGATTACGAAGGAGGAGTGTCAGTTTCTGGCTGATACGTTTTGGTCGGGTAGTGCCCCGGACTATTTCGTAAAGGTCGAGTCGGTGAGTATTTTTTGTGACCTGGATGCGTATTATTTGGGGGAGGCTCGTCACGCGTTTTATTCCCTGGATGAGGCGGGACATGTGCAGGTGCGTGCCCCTATGACGTATCTGACCCAGATCGTTGATTCGTTTGAGGACGCGAGCATCACAGAGCTCCAAGTAGAGTTCACCTCGATCAATAACGCCCACTGCAATGCCGAGCCCTGGCTGGCGCACTTGGATGCTCCTCTCCCTGTTGGTCACTGGTCTTATTGTCAGTGGAGGCCTGACAAGGGCGACACTGTGCCGACGACGGATGAGCCGCTCCTGGAAGGCGACGTTGAGCAGGCGTTCTTTGATTTCGAGCGGGGCACCGTCGGGCCCTTCATCGATTTGCCCGCACCCATCAACCCCTTCACCATCACACCCACGCCCTCGCAGGCCGAGGAGCCAGCCTCGGGTGCCACCACTGAGGCCGCCGCTTCCGAGTCCTCGTCTGCTTCTTCGCGCGGCCTCGTCATCGCCGTGGGCGTGGGAGCCGCGCTCCTCCTCCTGGCCGCCGCGGCGGGAATCACCTGGGCGCGGCGTCGCACAAGCTGAAACGTGGCGCATCGGCCGGAGTCAGCCGACGGTCGACGAGCCTGACATGCCGGCGTGTTCACGCGTCGTCACAAGGCCGAAACCCCAGCCACGGCCTCGTACCTGGCAAACCTAAAACTGACCAGATTGCGTGCGAGTACGGCGGGCGGGCTACACTGGAACAGCATCCGACCGCGCACGCAAGGAGAACCCCGTGCCCAACTACTTGACGGACGACGAGCTGGCACACGCCAAGAGCCTGCTCGATCGCATGACCACCATCTTTCAGCACACCGTCGTCGGCCAGGATGGCCTGCGTCGTGCGCTGACAGCCTCGCTGCTCGCCGGCGGCCACGTCCTGGTCGAATCCGTGCCCGGCCTGGCAAAGACGACGGCCGCACAGACCCTGGCGTCCGCAGTGTCCGGTAGCTTCCACCGCATCCAGTGCACCCCCGATCTGATGCCCAACGACATCGTCGGCTCCCAGATCTGGAACCAGGAACGCGGCGAAATGGTCACCCAGCTGGGCCCCGTACACGCGAACATGGTGCTCCTGGACGAGATCAACCGCTCCTCCGCCAAGACCCAGTCCGCCATGCTCGAAGCCATGCAGGAACGCCAGACCACCATCGGCGGCGTCAACCACAAGCTGCCCAACCCCTTCATGGTCATGGCCACCCAGAACCCCATCGAAGAAGAGGGCACCTACGTGCTGCCCGAGGCGCAGATGGACCGATTCCTCCTCAAGGAGGTCATCACCTACCCGACGCCCGTCGAAGAGCTCGAGGTTCTCACCCGCATCGACTCCGGCCAGATGACAACCATCTCCGATGTCGACCCGATCAGCCTCGACGACGTTCGTGTCCTCCAGGACGCGCGCCGCCGCGTCTTCATCCACGAGACCCTCAAGGCCTACATCGTCGACATCGTCAACACCACCCGAGGAGCCGGCCCCAACCCGCTGCCCGGCTGGAAGAAGCACGTGCGCGTGGGCGCCTCCCCGCGTGGCGGTATCGCGTTCATGCAGATCGCCCAGGCCCTGGCCCTCATGGCGGGACGCAACCACGTCATGCCCGACGACATCAAGGAAATGCGCTACGGCATCCTGCGCCACCGCATCATCCGCACCTTCGACGCCATGGCCGATAACGTCTCCATCGAAGGCCTCATCGACGCCGTCTTCAAAGCGGTTCCCGTTCCGTAAAGAACACCGGTTCCACGCCACGACTCTCTAGAGGAACGCAATGCCTGTACGCTCGCGCGAGATCCACGCGCTCTCCACCCGCATCCAGTTGCCCGTCATGCGCAAACTGCTGTCCATCATGGACGGGCAGCACTCCGCCCTGCGGCAGGGACGCGGATGGGAGTTCATGGACCTGGCCCCCTATCAGCCGGGAGACGACGTACGTGAAATCGACTGGGCGGCCACGGCACGCACCGGTTCACCCATCATCAAGCGTCACGAAGCCACGGCGAACCTACAGGTCATGCTCGTCGTCGACACGGGACGCGAGATGGGCGCGCTCGCCCCGTCGGGAGAGACGAAGGAAGAGATCGCCCTCGCGGCCTGCGAGGCCATCGCCTGGCTGAGCGTTGCCCGCGGAGACCAGATCGGCCTCGTCGCCGGTGACGACGAGCGCGTGCGCTTCATGCCCGCCCGCTCCGGTAACGCGCACGCCGAAACGGTGCTGCGCCGCATCGAGGAAGACATCACGCTCGCCTCCCCGCATGCGAACGTCCCCAAGCTCCTCGCCCGAGTCAGGACAGTCACGCGCCGACGCAGCCTCATCGTGATCGTCACCGACAGCACCCAGCCGACGGCGACGCGCGAAACGGATGACCTCATTAAGTCCCTGTCCGTGCGTCACCAGGTCATCCTCATCAGCATCGAAGACATCGACCCGACCACCCTCGAGAAGGGCACGGAGGTCGTCGACGTCAACGAGGGACCTTTGCCGGACTTCCTGCTGCGCGACTCGCAGCTGGCGGGGGAGGCCGCCAACGTCGTGGCGATGCGCCGGGCCGCAGTCAAACAGTTGCTCGATCAGAGGGGAGTCATCCACGTGGACGTGTCCTCCAGCGAGGAGATCCCCCACGCGCTCATGCGCGCTCTCGAAAGGGGAGCACATGTCCGGTGATATCAAAGACGACCTGTATACCCCCGTCATTTACCCGCACTGGATGTGGGTCCTCGGAGTGGCACTCCTCGTGGCGGTCATCGGCTGGGTTCTCTTCTGCCTGTGGCGCTGGTGGACGTCCCGCGTCGGCGAGGTGACGGAGCTGCACACCATCACGGATGCGCGACGCAAGAAGTACTTGGTCTACGTCGATCAGATCGCGGATCGCTACGCGGACGGTGACCTGGATGCCCGCGGGGTCCACCTGGCGCTGGCCGGCCTCATGCGCGCGCTCGGCACGGAACGCACCGGGCGTGACCTCGAGGTCGCCACGGTCAGCGAAGTGCGCGCGCTCGTTCCCGTCTGGCCGGGCCTGGCAAACGTGCTCGCGGCGTGCGAGGTTTCCAGCTTCGCGGGGGAGAACATTCCGGATGGGCAGCCCTCGCACGATGCCGTGACGCGCGCCCTGACCATGGCTGTTGAGGCGGTGAACGCATGAGGTTTTGGTGGTTGATCCCGCTCGTCCTGCTCGTGGTGGTGGGCGCCACTGTCCTCGGATGGTGGCTGGCACGCCGGGCGGGCCAGCGCGCAGGTAAGAAGGGTTGGGTTGCCAACTCGGGTTTCGTACGAGGCCTGCCCAAGTATCAGGCTCTCGTGCGGCGCACGCGCGCATCCTTGGCAATGGCGTTCGTGTGTTTCCTCATCGCGGTCATCGCGACCTCCGTGTCGGCGAGTGCGCCCGTGGACCGCTACGTCAAGTACGACAAGTCCGCGAGTCGCGATATCGTGCTGTGCCTGGACGCCTCCCCTTCGATGCTTCCCTACGACTCGGAGATCGGCGACGCCTTCAAGCAGATCATCTCCCACTTTGAGGGAGAACGAATTTCCTTGCAGCTGTGGAACGCCTACTCGATGACGATGTTCCCGCTCACCGATGACTACGAGATGGCCGACGACGTGCTCACCGAAATGGCGGGTGTGATCGACCGGGGCTTCTCGACGACGCCCGACGGTTACGCCCATGCCACGCCGGAACTGTACGAGTACCTGGAGCCGACGCTGGCCGCGCGGGACGAGGAACGCGCCTCTCTGGTCGGCGACGGGCTGGCCTCGTGCGTCATGGGCTTCGACCACACGGACAAGCAGCGTTCGCGCACGATTCTGCTGGCCACCGATAACGAGGTATTCGGCAGCGGCTACTACAACCTGCAGCAGGCCATTGCCTTCGCGAAGAGCCAGAACGTGACCGTCACGGCGCTGTATCCCGGCTCTATGACGACCCTGTCGAGCGAGGGCGAGGATCTGCGCAATCAGGTGAAGTCGACGGGCGGCGACTTCTATGATGCGTCGTCTCCCGCATCCGTCGATTCGGTTGTTAAGCAGATCGAGGCCGAACAGAAGGAAGACTTGGATGCCAAGGGCAAGCTGATCGAAACTGATCGTCCGCGCGCCGCCCTGGGCTGGACACTGGTCGGTGTCGTGTCCCTGCTCGGCCTGCTTGCCTTCGGGAGGCTCTGACATGGTTTTTCATCCCGTTATTCACCCGGCGCTTCTCGTCATCATCGTCCTGGTGGCGGCAGCCTTCGTGGTTGTGTCCGCCCGGCGCTCCGTGCGCACGAGCCTGATGGATGTCATCAGGCGTTCCCTGATCGTCGTGATGGTTGCCGTCATGGGCGCGGGGCCCTCCATTCCCGGCAAGGCCGTCGAGGTGACCTCGAGCCTCGAGGTGTACTACGTCATCGACCGCACCGGATCGATGGGCGCCGAGGACTGGGACGGGGACAATCCCCGCATCGACGGCGTGCGCAGCGACGTCGGCATCCTCATGAACTCTCTCACCGGGTCACGCTTCTCGATCCTGTCGTGGGACTCGAACGTGCACGTTGGTATGCCCCTGACGACCGACGCCTCCGCGGTCCAGTCGTACATGGCCACGTTCACGCAGGAGCTATCTTCCTCCTCGCAGGGCTCGTCCCCCCACCGCCCCGCCCAGGAGCTGGCCAAGCTGCTGAAGAAGAACAAGGAACGCCACCCGAACAATATTCGCGCGGTCTTCATCTTCTCCGATGGTGAGACGTCGAACGAGGGCCACTGGTCGACTGCTCCCATGGGGTCCGAATCGGATTGGGACGCCGTCAAGCCCTACGTCGACGGCGGCCTGGTCATCGGCTACGGCACTGAGGAAGGCGGCAAGATGAAGATCCAGCGCCTGGCTGGCGCCGAGGAACAGAGCGGCAGCGACGGATACATTCATGACAAGTCGCAGCCGGGTGACCCCGTCGCCATCTCCCACATTGACGAGGCCGCGCTGAACAATATCGCGTCGCGTCTCGGCATTGACTACGTGCACTCACCCGACAAGGCCGCGATCGAGTCGCACGCACAGTCACTACTCGAACGAGCAACGACGATCGCCGAAGAACGCAACATGCGGTCCACGTACCGCTACATCATTTGGCCGGTCGCCCTCATCCTCGGAGGACTCCTGGCGTGGGAGGGCGCAAACCTGGCGCGGCGCGCACAACAGTTGAGGAATTCCCATGCAATCTAACAACCCTGCACGCGAAGACGACCTCCTGCCTTTCGGTGCCCCCCAAGCAGATGCCACCGACCCCGCGGTGCGTGCCAAGCTGGCCTCGGCCTCGGGCAAACCCCAGCGCTCCCCGCGCGCGCTGCGCCCCCTGTGGTACTCGATCCCCTTCCTGGTGATCGCGCTGGCGATCTCCGCGTACCTGATCGGAATCACCCTGTGGTCACGCTCGTCGCTGGGACACTGGACGAACGAGGAGTACCCCGCCGCTCAGGCCGGGTACGAGGGGCAAAAGTCGTGGACCTCCTCCGGCGTCGAGCAGTGGGTCGCACACTACAACCTGGGTACGACGCTCGTGAGCCAGGACTCGATCGACGAGGGCGTGGCTGAGCTGCGTACCGCCTACGACATGGTCCCCAAGGCCATCGAGGTCCAGCCCGGGCGCCTGGAGCCCTTCTCCTACGAGTGTCGCGTGCGCGTGAACCTCGGTCTGGGCATTGAAATCCAGGGCGATGCGAAGGACTCAGCCGGTGCGTACGGCGAGGCCTACGACCTGTACCAGGAGTCCGAAGACATGGTGGCTCCCTGCCAGAGCGCCAACCAGAGCCAGTCGAACAACCAGGGTCAGTCCGGCAACCAGGGCCAGTCCGGCAACCAGGGCCAGTCTGGTAACCAGGGTCAGTCCGGCAACCAGGGTCAGTCCGGCAACCAGGGTCAGTCTGGCAACCAGGGTCAGTCCGGCGGCCAGGGTCAGTCCGGCGGCCAGGGCCACAATGGTGAGCAGGGTCAGTCCGGCAACCAGGGCCAGGGTGGCCAGACTAACCACGCCGACGAGAACAAGAGTCGCGTCCAGAAGAAGAAGCAGAACGCCGACAAGAAGAATCGTGGCGAAGACCCGAACGACCCGAACAAGGGCAACAACGGCGGCAACGGCGGCAACGACCCGAGCAACGGCGGCAACGACCCGAATAAGGGCAACAACGGCGGCAACGGCGGTAACGACCCGAGCAAGGGCAACAACCCGGGCAACCAGCCGACCACGCAGCCCGGCTCGACCCCCACGCCTGACCCCTACGAGGGCGAAAGCGAGGAGGAGCGCAAACGCCGACAGGGCCTGGAGGGGCAAAACACCAAGCGTGATCGCGATCGACGTGAACACGACGACCAGCAGCGCAGCGGTAACCCGAACGGCGGCTGGTGACACGCGCGTCCACGTCTCATTACCGCTGTGACGTGCACCCATAAAATCCCATGTCGGCCTGCCAGGCCGTCAAAGACCGATAGGCTGGAATCGTGAAGGTCCTTCTCGTTGGTAACGGGGGTCGCGAACACGCGATCGCCCGAGCGCTTGTGCGAACGTCTACCCCCGAGCAGCCCGTGAAGCTTGTCGTCCAGGCCGGTAACCCGGCGCTGGAGCAGCTGGGCCGCTCCCTCACCATGGATCCGATGGATCCGAAGGATGTCGTGCGACGCGCGACATCCGAGAAGGTCGACCTCGTGGTCGTCGGCCCGGAGGCCCCGCTCGTCGCGGGCGTCGCCGATGCCGTGCTGGACTACGGGATCCCCGTGTTCGGCCCGACGAAGGACGCAGCGCGACTCGAGGCCTCCAAGTCTTTCGCGAAGCAGGTCATGGCCGACGCCGGCGTGGCTACCGCCCGCGCCTTCACCTGCACCACCATGGACCAGGTCGAGGCCGCATTCGACGATCTGGGTGCGCCCTACGTCGTCAAGGACGACGCCCTGGCCGCCGGCAAGGGAGTCGTCGTGACCTCCGACCGCGCCCAGGCCTCGAAACACGCGCGTGCCTGCCTGGCCCGCGACGGGGGAGCGGTCGTCATCGAGGACTACCTCGATGGACCCGAGGTCTCCCTCTTCTGCTTCGCCGACGGCACCACCGTCGTGCCCCTCCAGCCCGCCCAGGACTTCAAGCGCGTGGGCGACGGCAACGAGGGCCCCAACACGGGCGGCATGGGTGCCTACAGCCCCCTGCCATGGCTGCCCGAGGAAGCCACGCAGCGCATCGTCACCGAGGTCGCCCAGCCCGTCGTCGCCGAAATGGCCCGACGCGGTACCCCCTTCCGTGGCCTCCTGTACTGCGGCCTCGCGATGACCTCGAAGGGCATCCGCGTCGTCGAGTTCAACGTGCGTTTTGGTGACCCGGAGACTCAGGCGGTCCTCGAGCGCCTCGACTCCCCGCTGGCCCCCATCCTGTATGCGGCCGCCACCGGCACCCTGGCCAAGATCCCCGCCCCCGTGTGGAGCGAGGACGCTGCCGTCACTGTCGTCATGGCGTCGGGCGGCTACCCGGGCCCCACGGACACCGGGCACGAGATCACCGGCATTGAGGCGGCTGAGCAGCTCGATGGAGTCCACGTCATCCACGCCGGCACCTCCCAGGAAATCACCGACGACCCCGCCGACGTCGCGGCCGGCTGCTGCGGCTTCGAACCCACCTACGCGCTGGTGAACTCCGGCGGCCGAGTCCTCGACGTTGTCGCCCGCGCGGCCACCCTCGACGAGGCCCGGGCACTCGCCTACCGGGGCGTCGACCTCATCCACTTTGACGGCGAGCACCATCGCAGCGACATCGCGACGTGGCCCGCCGACTTGGTCGTCACCCTCGACTGATCCCACGACACTGAGGAGCATCATGCCCGCCTCCCTGCACGGTTGGACCCCCCTGAGCTCGGGGAAGGTTCGCGACATCTACGCTCCCGACGAGGCCGTGGTTGGCCCCGCGCAGGAAACGACGCCCGCCGAGGGCCGCCCCCGCCACGCGAAGGTGGGCCCGGAGGCGCTCCTCATGGTGACGTCGGATCGCATCAGCGCCTACGACTACGTGCTGCCGACCGAGATCCGCGGCAAGGGCGCGGTCCTCAACCAGCTGGCGATCTGGTGGATGGGCAAGCTGCGTCCCCTCGTGGAAAACCACCTGCTGGCCGTGGGCACGAAGGTGCCGGCCGAGGCCTCGAGCGCCCTGGAGGGTGCTCCGGCCACGCGCTTCACGGTTCCCGCCGAGGTCGACGCGCGCGCGGTCGTGTGCCGCAGCCTGTACATGATCCCGATTGAGTGCGTCGTGCGCGGCTACCTGACCGGCTCGGGCTTGGCTGAGTACCGCGAGTCCGGCACCGTGTGCGGCATCAAGCTCCCCGAAGGCCTGACCGAGGCCTCGCGCCTGGAGGAGCCGATTTTCACCCCGGCCGCGAAGGCCGAGCTGGGCGAGCACGACGAGAACATCACCTTCGAGCAGACCGTCGAACGCATCGGCGAGGAGTACGCGACCGCGATCCGTGACCTCTCGCTCGCCCTGTACCGCCGGGCGCGCGACATCGCCGCCGAGCGGGGCATCATCATCGCGGACACCAAGTTCGAGTTCGGTATCGACGTGGCGACCGGCGCGATTGTGCTTGCGGACGAGATCCTCACGCCGGACTCTTCGCGATTCTGGCCGGCCGACAAGTGGGTTGAGGGCCAGGTGACGCCGAGCTTCGACAAGCAGTACGTGCGCGACTGGCTCACCTCGGACGAATCCGGGTGGGACCGCACCTCGGGCGAGAACCCGCCCGCTCTGCCCGACTCCGTGGCCGCCGCGACCGCCGCGCGCTACGTCGAGGCCTACCGCCGACTCACCGGGTCGGACCCCATCCTGTAAACAGACTTGCCCGCCGGGCAAGATGCGCGGCGGGATCCTCACCAACAACACAAGGAGGAACGCCGTGGGGCGAATCATCGTGGAAGTGATGCCGAAGCCGGAGATCCTGGATCCCCAGGGTAAGGCTGTCGGTTCGGCGCTGCCCAGGCTTGGAATCACGAGCTTCGAGGCCGTGCGCCAGGGTAAGTGCTTCCACCTGAGCGTGGACGGTCCCGTTACCGACGAGCTCCTGGACCAGGCCCGCAAGGCCGCCGAAGAGGTCCTGTCCAACCCGATCATTGAGGACGTCGTGCGCGTCGAGGCCATCGACGAGGCCGACGCTCGTTACGCGGGAGGCGTGCAGTGACCCGCGTCGGAGTCGTCACCTTCCCCGGTACCCTCGACGACCGCGACGCCGCCCGCGCGGTTGAGATCGCCGGAGCCGAGGCCGTGTCCCTGTGGCACAAGGACGCCGACCTGCACGGCGTCGACGCGGTCGTCATCCCCGGCGGCTTCTCCTACGGCGACTACCTGCGCTGCGGCGCGATCGCGGCGACCGCTCCCGTCATGAGCGAAATCGTGCGCGAAGCCGAACGAGGCCTGCCCGTCCTGGGCATCTGCAACGGCTTCCAGGTCCTGTGCGAGTCGCACCTGCTGCCCGGCGCGCTCATCCGCAACGACCACCAGAAGTTCCTGTGCCGCGACCAGGTGCTGCGCATCGAGAACGCGGACACCGCGTGGACGCGCGCCTACAGCACCGGCGACACCATCACGGTTCCCCTCAAGAACGGCGAAGGCAACTTCCAGGCGTCCCCCGCCGAGCTCGAACGGCTCGAGGGCGAAGGCCGCGTCGTGTTCCGCTACGTCGACTTCAACCCCAACGGAAGCGCCAACGACATCGCGGGCGTCACCAACGCATCGGGCAACGTCGTCGGCCTCATGCCCCACCCCGAGCACGCGACCGAGGTCGGCTTCGGCCCGCTCTCCCTCGGACCCGACGGCGCCAGCCACCACGGCGGCACCGACGGCCTGGGCATCTTCCACTCCGTCCTCGCATCCCTCGTCGGCTGACGACGCCACCGCGCCCTCACCCGTGAGGGAGCCCCGGCCTCGTCCATGATCTTTCGAATGGAAACACGAATGACCTCCGAAAATACCCGCGAGCTGCCCGACACCGTCGAGAACGCCGCCGCGACCCCCGGCCAGGACATGCCCTGGAAGGAACTCGGCCTCAAAGAGGACGAATACCAGCGCATCTGTGACATCCTCGGGCGCCGACCCACGAACGCCGAGCTCGCCATGTACTCCGTCATGTGGTCCGAGCACTGCTCCTACAAGTCCTCCAAGAAGCACCTCGCCGAGCAGTTCGGCGCGCGCACGACCGACGCCATGAGGAAGAACCTCCTTGTCGGCATGGGCCAGAACGCCGGCGTCGTCGACATCGGCGGCGGCTGGGCCGTCACCTTCAAGGTGGAGTCTCACAACCACCCGTCCTTCGTCGAGCCCTACCAGGGCGCGGCCACCGGCGTGGGCGGCATCGTCCGCGACATCATCTCCATGGGTGCGCGTCCGATCGCCGTCATGGATCAGCTGCGCTTCGGTGCCGTCGACCACCCCGACACGGCGCGCGTCGTCCACGGCGTCGTCTCGGGCGTCGGCGGCTACGGCAACTGCCTGGGCCTGCCCAACATCGGCGGCGAAACCGAGTTCGACCCGTCCTACCAGGGCAACCCCCTCGTCAACGCGCTGTGCATCGGCAAGCTGCGCCACGACGACATCCACCTGGCCAACGCGACCGGCGAAGGCAACCTCGTCGTCCTCTTCGGCGCCCGCACCGGCGGCGACGGCATCGGCGGCGCTTCCATCCTCGCCTCCGAGACCTTCGAAGACGGCATGCCCGCCAAGCGCCCCTCCGTCCAGGTGGGCGACCCCTTCATGGAGAAGGTCCTCATCGAGTGCTGCCTCGACCTGTTCGAGGCCGACGTCGTCCAGGGCATCCAGGACCTCGGCGCAGCGGGCATCTCGTGCGCGACCTCCGAGCTGGCCTCCAACGGCGACTCCGGCATGCACGTGGACCTCGAGAACGTGCTCCTGCGCGACCCCACGCTCACCGCGGGCGAGATCCTCATGAGCGAGTCCCAGGAACGCATGATGGCGATCGTGACCCCGCAGGATCGCGAGCGTTTCTTCGAGATCATCGACAAGTGGGACGTCGAGGCCGCTGTCATCGGTCACCTGACCGGCGACGGACGCCTCACGATCGACCACCACGGACACCGCATCGTCGACGTCGACCCGAAGACCGTCGCCCACGAGGGCCCCGTCTACGACCGCCCCTACGCGCGCCCCGCGTGGCAGGACGAACTGCAGGCCGCCACCTCCGAGTCGCTTGCCCGTCCCGCAACGCGCGAGGAACTCATCGCCGACGTGCGCGCCGTGCTCTCCGACGTCAACCAGGCCTCCAAGGCGTGGGTCACCGACCAGTACGACCGCTACGTGCAGGGCAACACCGCCCTCGCCCAGCCCGACGACGCGGGCGTCATCCGCATCGACGAGGCCACCGGCCTGGGTGTCGCGCTCTCCACGGACGCGAACGGCTGGTACACCAAGCTCGACCCTGCAGCGGGAGCCCGCCAGGCCCTCGCCGAGTCCTACCGCAACGTCGCCGTCGTCGGCGCCGAACCCGTCGCCATCACGGACTGCCTGAACTTCGGCAACCCCGAAGACACGGACGCCATGTGGCAGCTGGTGACCGCCATGACCGCGCTCGCGGACGGCTGCATCGAGCTCGAGATCCCCGTGACCGGCGGCAACGTGTCGCTGTACAACTCGTCCGGCACCGAGAAGGGCCTGCCGAACTCGTCGATCAACCCGACGCCCGTCATCGGCATGCTCGGCATCCTCCCCGACGTCACGCGCGCCAACCCCTCCGGCTTCACCGAAGAGGGCCTCGCCGTCATCCTCCTGGGCACCACCCGCGAGGAGTTCGACGGGTCCGCGTGGGCGCGCATCGCCCGCTCGCACCTCGGTGGCCTGCCGCCCGAGGTCGACCTGAAGGCCGAGGTCGCCCTCGGTAACGTCGTGCGCGCGCTGAGCGCCGCCGACGGCCCCGACGGCCGGCCCCTCGTGCGCGCCGCACACGACCTGTCCAACGGCGGCCTCGTGCAGTCCCTCGTGGACTCCGCGTTGCGCTTCGGCATCGGCGGGACCTTCGACGTCGCCAGCGCCGCGCGCCGCGACTGCGTCGGCGACCACGAGATGCTCCTGTCCGAGTCCCAGGCCCGCGCCTTCGTCGCGGTGCCCGAGGCGGCCGTCAAGGCCGTGTTCGCGGCCGCCGAGGCCGAGGGTGTGGACGCCGTGCGTATCGGCACGACGGGCGGCGACATGCTCGCGATCAGCGGCGTGGACCTGCTCGCCGCCGAAGGCGAGGGCTGCGGCTGGATCGCCTCGATCGACGAGCTGCGTGAGCTGAGCGAGACGGGACGCAAGCACTTCTGAGGTGCCATCTGTGAGTAGCTGTGGCTGAGCCTGTCTGACTTGGCTGGCCGGGCTGGTGCGGCTGAGCCGGTGCGTCTAGGGGGCGCGGGCCTGCGGGCCCGCGCCCCTGTGCTGTGTTTCTTGTGGAGCCGCGTGGTGTGCTGTCAGGCCGGGCTGCTGGTTGTGCCCGTGGGCGGCGGCCCGCCCGCGAGCCGTCCGCGCCGCGAGCTTCGCTCGGCGCGTCGCCTCGAAGCCCGGCCAGGCCCCGCCACCGCCCACGGGCACCGCAGCCAGGCCCTCCGGTACCCT